>RGAU01000106.1 GCA_009919975.1 Gammaproteobacteria bacterium | reverse complement strand
CCATCCTGCGTGGTGTAGGGGTCAACGATGGCGATGCCGCCTCTCTCTGAAGAGAAGACTTGGTGGTTTGTATCCACTTCCTTGATCAAGCTATGACTGGTCACGGACCAATAGGGGCCATTTGCGGAATCCGGGCAGTAATGCACCGGCGCATGCTCGCGAAGGCGCGCGAAGGCGGGGCGCCAGCTGTCTTCAGCAAAGCGATGGGGCTGAGAGACATCGAGAGTCTCCAGGGAATAGGGGTCAATGGTCATGGCAAAAGGCCTCCCGTATTGAGTCAGTCTACTGGCGATGCGGCGCAAACGATGGCCTGGGCCCTACGCTTCAAAAGCACCCCGCACCGTAGGTAGTGCCCCACGCCCCAGAGCAGCGCGACCGCCGTCACCAACAAGCCATAGCGCAAACTGTCGCCGCCGGTTTGGGGCTCGAAAACATCGCTAAAGAATCCCACGCTAAAGGGCCCTAGGCCCAAGCCAATGATGTTGGTGATGAACAAGTTGATCGCGGCGGCGACGGCCCGCATGGCCACCGGCGCCTCGTTCTGGATGAGGGCAAAGCTGGGCGCCACATAAACGGTAGCCACGGACGCGGGCAGCACGAAGGCCCAAAGCGCACTGCTTCCCGAGGCGGCAAAGAACGTCGTGATTAGTAAAGGCAGGCTCAGGAGATTGGCGCCGGCGATAAGCCAGGGCATCCACTGAGCCCCCCGGGTGGCGGTGAGCCGATCCGCCAGTCGCCCCGCCAAAAGGATGCCCGCCGCGCCACCAAAACCAATGATCACGGCGAGGTAGGTTCCCACCAAGCCGGTTCCCATACCGTGGATCCGCACCAGGTAAACGGGTACCCAAATCACCGCCGCATACCCCGCAAAGGCGACCAGCGCGCTCCCAAAAATCATATGCCGCAAGACCGCATTGCGGATCATAAAAGCGAGCACGTCCCGGAAAGGCGGCGCCATCGGCGCTTCAGCGGCAGCGCCCTCCCCGCCATCCCGGTCTAAACCCCGAGGCGGCTCCTTCACGGTAAAGCGCACGAGGAGCGCAAGCACCACTCCCGGTAGACCGACGAGTAAAAAGGCGGCCCGCCAGCCAAAGAATTCGTTGACCCAGCCCCCCACAAGAAAACCCAGCAAAATGCCCCAGTTCACGCCCGTGCCGAAGATGGCCATGGCCGTCGAGCGCCGTTCCGGCGGGTAGAGATCAGCGATCATGGAATGGGAGGGCGGATTGGAACCTGCTTCCCCCACCCCAACCCCAATGCGCAACAGCAGCAGCTGAAGGTAGTTGCTGGCTAAGCCGCAGAGCGCTGTCATGAGGGACCAGAGGAACACGGAGAAGGCGATGAGGTTTCGGCGGTTGTGGCGATCGGCCCACATGGCCATGGGCATGCCGAGGGTGGCATAGAACAGAGCGAACATAATGCCCGTTAGGAGTCCCAGCTGGGTGTCACTGATCATCAGCGACTCCTTAATCGGCTGGCCCAGGATCCCCATGATCTGCCGATCGACATGGCTAGAGGTAAACACCACCACCAGCATGAAGAGCGTATAGCGACGCTGGCTGTCGCTGACGGTTGCCGGCGCGCTCATTGGGCGCTCAAGCTGGCGGCAAAGGCCCGCTTGCGCTCTTCCGCCTGAACCGCGGCACCGGGCTCCTCGAGACGCTCGAGGGTGATGCCATCGATGCGGCCGTTAAAGGGGAAGTCATGGGGATAGGCCCCCACAGGGCTTCCCGTATCCCGGCCCACGTCGAAGTTCCCCACTCATGGAAAAGATCACCCCTACGGTGCGAGGGATGCGGTCCACCGCGACCGCTGCCCCGTTTACGGAGAGGGTAGCCTCCCCCCCGGCAGCGAAGCCCCCATCATGGGCGTAATGCACCTCAAGAACCTGCATCCCCGCGCCCAGGGGCGATCCCTTCAGGGTCGTGAACTCATGGCCAAACCAGTTGTAAACGAAGCTTGGGCGGTGCTCCTCGTCGATGTAGAGCGCCCAGCCCGCCATATTGCCTCCCTGGCAGGCCAGCACCCCCGCCGGCGCCTCCGGCGTTTCGATCTCCGCCGTGATCCGATAGGAGGTGTTCTTCAGGCTGATGATGCTGTGCTCAGGCATGCGCACGTGGGCCGGCCCGTAGCGCATCTTGCGATGTCCCTCCAGGGCATGGGGCACGCTGTAGGCGCCCCCGCGGCGAGCCGAGGCGTCTCGTAGGGGATAGACGCCATAGCGCTCCGCCTCTTCCTCAAAACGCGCCTTGAGCGCCTCAAGCAGGCGTCCGTGGAAGCAGGAGGCCATCCATCCATCCTCCACAATGGCCCGATTTCCCAGAATCTCGAAATACTGGGTCCGATGGCGGCTCGGAGCCTCCGGCGCATCAAAACTGTAGGCCATGCTCACGCCATGGATCGGCGCCTGCGTGATTCCGTTTACCGACTCGGGGGCAGACAGTCCCGTTACCTCGAGGATGGTGGGATAGATGTCGATGACGTGATGGAACTGGCTTCGCAGTCCGCCCCGGGCTTCCATGCCCCGGGGCCAGGAAACGGCCAAGGCATTGCGGGTCCCACCGAAGTGGGAAGCCACTTGCTTCATCCATTGGAAGGGGGCATCGAGGGCCCAGGCCCAACCCACGTTGAAGTGATTCTCGCAGCGGTCCGTGCCGAAATCGTCCATGTGGGCGAGGAGCCATTCAGGGTCCTCGTGCACGCCGTTCTGGAAGGAAGGCGCGCTCCAGGCACCGTGCACCGTGCCTTCCGCGGAGGCGCCGTTATCTCCCGTGAGATAGATCACGAGCGTGTCCTCAAAGCAGCCCTGAGCCTTGAGGTGCTCAATCACCCGAAGCACCTGCGCATCCGTGTGGGCCATGAACCCTGCGAACACCTCCATGAGCCGGGAAGCCACGGGCTTATAGCGATCGTCGTAATCCGCCCAGGCGGGGATTTCATCGGGCCGGGGGGTTAGACGCGTCCCCGGTGGGATGACCCCCAGGGCCTGCTGGCGCGCAAAGATCTCTTCCCGGAGCGCATCCCAGCCCTGATCAAACTGGCCCTTAAAGCGGTCGCTCCATTCGGGCGCGACGTGATGGGGCGCATGTACGGCGGCCGGGGCGAAGTAGCAGAAGAAGGGACGATCGGGGGCCGAGGCGCGATGGCGGTCAATCCAGGTGATGGCCTGATCCGCGAGATCTTCCGTTAAGTGGTAGTCCGGTCGGCCCCGATGCGGCTCGATGGGCGTCGTTTGGTCATAGACCGCGGGCTCCCAGTGGGAGGCCTCGGCGCCGAGAATGCCGTAGAAGCGATCAAAGCCCAGCCCCGTGGGCCAGCGATCGAAGGGCCCCGCGGGGCCTTGCTCCCAGGACGGCGTCAGGTGCCACTTTCCAAAGCACCCCGTGCCATAGCCCTGGCTCTGGAGCAGCTGGGCCACGGTGGCCGTCTCCCGGGGAATGGCGCTGTCGTAAGCGGGAAAGCTGTTGGCGATCTCCGTTATGCCGCCCATGTGCACGCTGTGGTGATTCCGTCCGGTCAGCAGCGCCGCTCGAGTAGGGGAGCAGAGCGCGGTGGTATGAAACTGGTTGTAGCTCACCCCCGCCGCGGCCACCGCATCAACGCCCGGGGTGGGGATGGGTCCGCCAAAGGTGCTGCAGGTTCCAAAGCCCACGTCATCGAGCATCACGAGCAGCACGTTCGGCCGCCCCTGGCTGCGTTTATCGAGCTTCAGGGGCCGGGGCGTCGCGTCCTGATACAGCCGCGCAAGGCGCCCCTCGAAGGGGTTGGAGGGCTCAGGAATCCGCATTTCAGTCCTCCGTTCTAAAGGCCGGCAGCTCAAAGGCCGATAGCATTCCCAGGGCCCGGTCCCCGTCGCTTGCGACGACAGCTCCGGAGGCGAGCGCCTCGGCCAAGGTTTGCTTCCCCGCCAGGAGCGCCCCCCACACCTCGGGCGCGAGCGTCAGGTGCACCGCCCCCGTAACCTCCCGCTCCGTCCCCGGCACCGCAATGCCCCGGCGGAGCGTAAGGGACCCGTGCCCAGCGGCGCCAAAGTTAAAGACGAGGCTCCCTTCCTCCGTTAAACGCGCGGGATCAAGCTGCACGCGCAGGAGCATGAGCGCGGCCACGGGATCGGCGGCGACCGCCGCGGGGGAGAACCGATGACGTCGGAAGCGGGACAGATCCAGCGATCCCTCCAGCTCAAGCGCGCGGGTCAGACACCAGTTGCGAACGTTCGCCGAGGGGGTTGCATAGGCCACGCCGCGAAGGGCCTGGGCTAGTCGATTTCGGTCCTCCTGCGCACCTCCGTCACAGCGTCCATCGGGCCCCGGGTCCTTCCGCACCAGCCAGCTTCCAAGCTCCAGGGCCCAGCGAAAGTCTTCCTTCGCAAGCGCCTCATCGAGGGCGGCGCGCACCGCCCCCTCCCCCCCAAAGCCCGCAATGAGCCGCCGCGCCCGCTCCGCCGGGGGAAGCGGTAAGAGGTGCTCCTCCCGCTCGTCGAACCAGCCAAAGAGCCCGGCGTAGATCTGCCGGATGTGATGTTCCGCGAGGCCGTAGAGCTGCTCCGTGGTGTAGTGCCCCTTAAAAGTTTCCGGCCAGGCCAGGGCCGCAATGGCTTCCCCGGGGCCGAGTCCCCGGTTCGCCATCCGTACCGCTTGATCCCAAAGAAACTGAATCGAGTCCCGGTAGCGCTCGATGGTCTCGGCGATTAGCGCAGCGCCCTCGAGGGGCGGCCCATGAGCCCCTGCGAGATGGGTAGCGCCCAGGGCCCCAAGCTCATCAAGGCCCTTAAGGAGGATGCGGGGGTCCCGATATTCCTCTCCGCGAATGGCAAACACGTTAAAGAGCGCAGGCCACAGGAGGTTGTTGACGGCCAGCTTAAGCGCGGGGAACCAGATCGTGATGGAGTCCGTGGCATCGGAGGGCGCGGGCAGAAGGTGCACCTCTAAGCCCGCCAGGGTAGTTTGGGTGGGCTCCCGGAATTCATGCTGGGCCGGCACATAGCCGGACGTAAAAGGCGCATGCGCGGGGTTCCGGAAGAAGCGGCCCAGACCGACGTTGACCAATCCTTCAGGCCCGCCCTCGGGCAGCAGGACGCCAAATTGATGAGCAAGGCCTCGCGAGCCTCGCGGGCCCACCTCGCCGGAGAAGCGGCGCAAGTTACCGGGAATGCCCCCGTGGCCCCAGATGGGCAGTTCCGGAGCTTCGGCGAGGAGCGCTTTGGTCCCCCCGATGTAATGGAAATGGCTGTAGATACAAGCGACCACGGGATCGGCGCAGACCTCCCGAAAGGCTGCGAGCGCGGCCTCCATCTCCTCGACGCACTCCCCCGTGTCGATAACGATGACACCCTCGGGACCGCGCACGAAGGTCTGGTTGGAAAGCCCGTTTCCCACATAGCACCAAGCCCCCGGACCTACGGCGTAGAGCTTTTGCTCTAGGCGCGCGCTATGCGCGAGCAGCCGTTCGTGGACCACCTGACCCGCCGGACCCTGCGCCCGCCCTTCCGGAAACACTGACTCCAACATGCCTTTCTCCCCATACTTTTTTGTTATGACCCAAGGCTAGCAGAAGGGACGGGGAAAGGTCCGGGTCCGAAATGGGTGGGGCAATGGCATAATGATCCCCATTGCTAACGACTTTGCTCTGCTAGGAGCCTGCCCGTGCCTCAGGCGCTATTTCGATTCTTCCTCACCGTCGCCTGCCTTGTTGTCCTCGCTCCGGCCCAGGCGGCTAAGCAGGGGCTCTGCCTCGCCGGCGGCACCTACCACTCCGTGAGCACGGTGTGGTTCGATGACGGCAATAGCACGGCTCGGTCCCGGGTTGCCCTCGATGGCGTACTGTTCACCCGGCCCCTTAAGCAGACGGAAAAAACGCGCTGGCTGGGCCTTCAATTCCAAGGGTTGACCATGGAGGTGGACGGCAAGCCCATAAGCCCCCGCTTCTTTCAGGTGCCCTTCGCTGTGGAGCTCGACACCGCGACCGGGGCCTGGCTCCAGACCCACTTTAACGGTCCCCTTAGACTCGAAGACCAGGAGCAGGTGCTGGCCCTCTACGGCACGCTCCAGGGCCCGGACAGCACGCTTATTCCTCCCGAGGGCGTGACGCGCCTCGAGCGGGACAGCATTGGCAGCGCAACCGTTCGCTACGATTCCCGAGCCCTAGGAACGATCACGCGGCGGAAACTGGCCTACGAAGCGCTCCGCCCTGGGGATGAGGGACAGGCCCTAACCGAGCGGGTCGCGGTGGAGCAGGACGAAACGACCCTCACGGAGCTGGCCTGCGGCTTTAGAAGCGCCGACGGCCGTTCTTCCACGGAGGCCTTCTTCCGCGGCGGCATGACCGTGAAAACCCTTCAGCGCCTGGCCGTCGCCTGGGATCGTACGCTTGCCGCACCCCCGGGGCTGCGCCTGGCGGTGCTTGGGGAAGACCCGCTGGCCTGGCCGGCGGTGGACCTGGCCTGGCTCTACCCGCCGCCGCCGAAAACGCCCCTCGCGGACGCTGCCCGCTTTTTGGCCGCGCTCAGCGCGCTGGATCAGGATCAAATCGACGATGAGGCCCTGAAGGCCCTCCTCTTCAACAACGACCGCTTCCTTGAAGCGCTCCAGGATCAATTCCGCGCCGGCACCTTCTCCAAAGCCTTCCAAGAGAATCTTCTGCTGCGCATTGGTCAAACGGATGCGCCCCAGGCCCGGGCCCTGCTGGTGACCCTTGCTGCCGATGAGACGCTCACGCCGGCGGCACGCTTCGGGAGCCTCATGGCCCTCCGCTACACGCCCTCGAAGCTTGAACCGGAGAGCCTTGAAGCCCTTATGGACTTCTCCAACCTGTCTAATCTCTCGGAGGACGGGCAGCAGCTCGCTGATAGCGCGCTCATGGTGCTTGGGGAGGTCGCTCGAAACACGGAGGATGGGGCGGTCACCAGTCGCCTCACCCAGGCGCTCAGCACCGCAGCCAGCGATCAGCGCCGCCTGATCGCCTTAAACGCCCTTGCCAATGCCGGGGACGAAACCACCGTCCCTCTCCTTGGGGATTATCTAAGCGCCGGGAACGCCACCGTGCGCGCTCGGGCCGCGGAGGCCTTGGGGGGCATTCCCACGGCGCAGGCCCGCGCCCTCCTCCAGGGGCAGCTCCAGGATGGCAACCCTCCGGCAGTGCGGGCTGCAGCCCTCGAAGGGCTAGGCAAGCAAACCCTGGACGCGGGCGAAGTCGCCGCCCTCACCCGTTTTACAGCCCCTGAGGAGCCCCTCCCGGTCCGTCGCTCGGCCCTCGCGGCCCTAGCTGCACAGAAGAAGGCCCACCCCGAAGTGGAGGGCACGCTTAAGGCGCTTCTCGTGCAAACAAGCGATCGAGAGTCCATGGAAATCATTATGCGAGCGCTCTATCAGCAGTAGACTCGGAAAAAACGCGAGGAGGCGCACCCCCATGGACTATCGAACCCTCGGCCAAAGCGGCCTGAAAGTTTCCCCCCTCTGTCTGGGCTGCATGAGCTACGGCGAGGCCGGCGCGGGCACCCACGCCTGGACGCTCACGGAGGCGGACAGCCAGCCCTTCTTCCGCCAAGCCCTCGAAGCGGGCATCAACTTCTTCGATACGGCGAACGTTTATTCCGCGGGCAGCTCCGAGGAAATCACGGGGCGAGCCCTACGCCGCCTTGCGCGCCGGGACGAGATCGTCGTGGCCACCAAGGCCTTTGGGCCCTGGCGTCGCGCCCCCAATGCTCGGGGCCTGTCTCGCAAAGCCCTCTTCCAGGCCATGGACGACAGCCTTCAGCGCCTCGGCATGGATTACGTGGATCTCTACCAAATTCACCGCTTCGATACGGAAACCCCCGTGGAAGAAACCATGGAGGCCCTCCATGACTTGGTAAAAGCGGGGAAAACTCGCTACCTGGGTGCCTCCTCCATGGCGGCGTGGCAGTTCGCCAAAATGCAGCAGGTTGCCGAGCGGAACGGCTGGACGCGCTTCATTGCCATGCAGCCCCAGGTCAACCTCATCTACCGGGAAGAAGAACGGGAGATGCTGCCCCTATGCGAGGATCAGGGGGTCGGCGTCATCCCCTGGAGCCCCCTGGCCCGAGGCAAGCTCACCCGCCCCTGGGACACCCAGACCCACCGCTCGGAAAACGACCTCTTCGGCCAGCAGCTCTACAAGGCCATGGAAGCGAACGATCGCGCCATCGTGGAACGGGTACGGGAAGTGGCGGAGGCCCGAGGGGTTTCCATGGCGCAGATTGCGCTGGCCTGGCTGCTGCAGAAGCCGGCAATTACCTCCCCCATCATTGGCGCCACCAAGCCCGAGCAGCTAAGCGACGCCCTCGCCGCGCTGGAGCTCAGCCTAAGTCGCGAGGAAGTGGGTGCGCTGGAAGCCCTCTACCAGCCCCACCCGGTGGTGGGGGTTTACGCACCCCCGGCCCCGGACGGGAAGGTCAGCCTCACGGAAGAAGGGATGAGCGCCTAGGCCTCCAGCGTCGGCAAGCCCGCCCGCAGCTCGGCCTTGGCGATTTTCTCCAGG
>RGAU01000105.1 GCA_009919975.1 Gammaproteobacteria bacterium | reverse complement strand
CAGGGGGCGCTTCCCCCCGCGGGGGAGCTTCTGGCACAGGGTCCGGTGAAGGCCCGAGCCCTCGCAATTTTCGATCGCACCTTTCGCGTCACCGCCGTGCTGCAGACCATTGCCGGGGTCGTGGCGGGGGTTGGGCTACTGAGCGCCTTTGCCGCCCTCGCTCTAGATCGCCGTCAGCAACTGAGTGCGCTGCGCATCCTCGGTGCGCCGGGGCCCTTTGCCGGGCGCCAGCTGCTCCTGGAGGCCGGGCTCCTCGCCGGCGTCGCCGGGGTGCTGGCCCTGCCCCTGGGGGCGCTGGCGGCTTGGGTTCTCTGTGACGCCGTAAATCTCCGGGCCTTTCACTGGACCCTGACGCTGCACTGGCCGCCCCCGGCCTTCCTTGAGGCCCTGTTTCTGGCCTTGGGGGCAGGGCTTTTGGCGGCCCTAGGGCCTGCGCTTCAAGCTTGGCGGGCCCCCACCAGCGAGGCTCTGGAGGTGCTCCGTGCGCAGGGTTAGGGGCAGATCTTTTGGGTGCCTAAGCGCCGTCCTTATGCTCCTGAGCTTTGGGATCAGCGGCGCCCAGGGGGCGCTCGAGGCGGGGGCGGTGCTGGGCGCCTCGGGGGATGGCTTTGAGCGCGCCCAGGCCCCCCGGGCGTTTGCCTTTCCCGAAGATCACGGAGTGAAGCCCGCCTTTCGTACCCAGTGGTGGTACCTCACGGCCCACCTAAGGGATGGGCAGGGCCAGCCCTTCGGCGTGCAGTTCACCCTCTTTCGCCAAGGGCTCCTCGCCCCGGCGCAGGCGCCGGACCGGGCGTCCCCCCTGGGGAGCAACGCCCTGTGGATGGCGCACCTAGCGATCACCACGCCGGAAGGCCACCACGCCGAGGAGCGCTTCGCTCGCGACGCTCTGGGGTTGGCCGGGGTGACCCCCGCGCCCTTTCGGGCCTGGCTCGAGGATTGGACCCTGGAAGCCGCTCCCGGGGCGGGCCCTGCGCCTTTTCCGGCTACGCTCTCGGCTACCGTAGAGATCGGCGGCCAGCGCCAGCGCCTCACCCTTACCCTCGGCGCCCCCCGGGGCCCCGTGCTTCAGGGGGACTCGGGCCTGTCCCTCAAAAGTCGGGAGACGGGCAGCGCCTCTTATTACTACTCCTACACACGCATGGCCGCGTCGCTCACGCTGACGCCCCTCCGCGGAGGGGTACCCCGCGAGGCCACGGGCCTCGCCTGGTTTGACCGGGAGTGGAGCTCCGGGGCCCTGGCGCCGGAGCAGGTGGGGTGGGACTGGCTGGCCCTACATCTAGCCTCGGGGCACGACCTCATGCTGTTCCGCCTGCGCCGAGCCGATGGGTCCGTCTCCGGCGTTCAGGAGGGCACGCTGGTGGCCCCGGATGGTCAGAGCGCGCGCCTTCCCCCAGGGGCCTACCGCTTTGAACCGGTGCCCGGGGCAACCTGGGAGGGGCCAGGAGGCGGGCGCTGGCCCGTGCGCTGGCGCCTGACCCTGCCCGCCCTGGGGGTCGATGCCGTGGTGAGTGCGGTACGGGTCGATCAGCACAACCCCCTGACCGTGCCCTATTGGGAGGGCATGGTGTGTCTCGAAGGAGACGGGGAGAGCTGCGGCTACCTTGAGATGACGGGCTACGAGCCGCCTACCGATGCCGGCCCCCGCAGCGTAGAGTAGCGCCTCAGCACTTGAGGAAGAGGCACGAGATGGCAGAGGGGCACGGCCGGGGTTTTACCACGGAGATTTTGCACAGCGACCGCCTAGGGGGACCGATTGAGCACGGGGCGCTTCATAAGCCCGTGCACGGCTCCGTGGCCTACGGTTTTGCGACGGCGGAAATGCTTGCCGCGGTATTCCAGGGCACGGAGAAGGGCTTCTCCTACAGCCGCAGCGGGAATCCCACGGTGGAAGCGTTGGAAGCCAAAATTACCGCCATGGAAGGGGGCGTCGGGACCGTGGCCTTCGCCACGGGCATGGCCGCCATTGGCTCGATCCTCTTTTCCCTGCTCCGCCGGGGCGATCACTTCCTGTCCTCCTCCTTCCTCTTCGGCAATACCAACAGCCTGTTCCAGAGCTTTGCGGGGCAGGGGATCGACGTCAGCTTCGTGGATGCCACCGCCGTTCATGCCGTGGAAGCAGCGCTGCGGCCGGAAACGCGCATGGTGTTTGTGGAGACCATCGCCAATCCGCGCACCCAGATCGCCGACCTCGAGGCCATCGGCGCCCTCTGCGCCGAGCGCGGCATCGTGTTTGTGGTGGATAACACCATGACCTCGCCCTGGCTCTTTCAGCCGAAGGCCGTGGGCGCGCACCTCGTGGTAAACGCCCTGACCAAATACATTGGTGGCCATGGCGCGGCCCTCGGGGGGTCCGTAACGGACACGGGGCTTTTCCCTTGGGATCGCTACCCCCACATTTTCGATGCTTATCGCAGTGCTCCGCCGGCGCGGCAGGCCCTTACCCAGCTGCGGAAGAAGGGCCTCCGGGACTTCGGCGCGAGCCTCGCGCCGGAGGCTGCCCACACCTTGGCCCTGGGAGCGGAAACGCTGGCCCTGCGCCTCGATCGGGCCTGCAGTAATGCGGCGGCTTTGGCAGCCCTGCTTCAGGCCCATCCTGCGGTACAGCGGGTGTATCACCCGAGCCTTGCCGATCATCCCCAACATGACCGGGCGGCGAAGCTTTTCCGCCACCCCGGGGCGCTGCTTAGCTTTGAGCTCGATCCTCGGGAGGATCTCTTTGCCTTTTGCAATCGCCTCACCTTGGCCGTGAACTCCACGAACCTCGGGGACAACCGCACCCTCATCATTCCCGTCGCCCACACCATTTATTTCGAGATGGGTGCGGAGCGCCGCGCCGCCATGGGCATTAGCGAGGGCTTGCTTCGGGTGAGCGTGGGCATCGAAGATCAAGAGGACCTGCTGGACGATTTTGCCGCGAGCCTCGCGGCCCTTAAGTATTAAGGAAGACAGCCGAAGGAGGGGGTATGGGGAAGCTTCAAGATAAGGTGGCCATCATCACCGGGGGCTCCGGCGGTATCGGGGAGGCCGTGGCCAAGCGGTACCTGGCAGAGGGCGCCAAGGTGATGCTCGTGGACCTCGACGGTGAGGCGCTGGCCACCGTCGCGGCGCGCCTGGGTGATGACGTTGCGGTGTACGCCGGCGATATCACGACCCCGGAGGCCAATGCGGCCATGGTGACGCTGGCGACGGAGCGCTTTGGGGGCGTGGACATCTTTCTCGCCAATGCGGGGATCGAAGGGACCGTAGCGCCCCTCACCACGCAAAGCGTGGAGGTCTTCGACCGGGTGATGGCGGTGAACGTGCGAGGCGTGTGGCTGGGCCTGCAGGCGGTGTTTCCCGCCATGGCGAAGCGCGGCGGCGGTTCCGTCGTCATCACCTCTTCCGTAGCCGGCATCGGCGGCACCGCGGGCCTGTCGCCTTACGTCACCAGCAAGCACGCGGTGATCGGCATGATGCGCTGCGCAGCCCTCGAGGGCGCCGCGGATCGCATCCGGGTGAATACGGTGAATCCGTCCCCCGTGGAGACGCGCATGATGCGCTCCCTCGAGGACGGCATGATGCCCGGGGATGGGCAGGCGGCCCACGCCACCATCGCCGCGGGCATCCCTCTAGGGGAATACGCCCAGCCGGCGGATATCGCCAACATGATGTGTTTCCTCGCGAGCGATGAGGCCCGCTTCATGACCGGTGGGGTTTACATGGTGGATGGAGGCATTAGCGCCAAGTGATCGAAAGCCACGATTTCCCGCGCCCTGCGGCGCCGCTCCTCGAGACGTCCCTGCCCCTGCCCCTCCGGGGCCGGGGGAAGGTTCGGGACCTCTATGACGTCACCCTAGATGATGGCCAGGAGGCGCTGCTCCTCGTGGCTACCGATCGTCTCTCGGCCTTCGACGTCATCATGGGGAACGGCATTGCGGGTAAGGGGATCGTGCTCACCCAGCTGGCGCGCTTTTGGTTCGACTTCTTTGCGCCGCGCCTGCCGCACCACGTCCTGACAACGGATCCGGCGCGCATCCCGGGCCTCTCTGCGGGGGCGCGGGCCCAGCTCGAAGGCCGCATCATGGTGTGTAAGCGCCTGCCCGTGGTTCCCGTGGAATGCGTGGCCCGGGGCTACCTGGCTGGGTCCGGCTGGGCCGAGTACCAGCGCGATGGTGCCGTCTGTGGGCATCCCCTCCCTGAGGGGCTACGTAACGGCGATCGCCTCCCCCATTCGATCTTTACCCCGGCCCATAAGGTGGACGCGGGGCACGACGAAAACATCGATTTTGCGACCCTCGAGCACACTGTCGGCCCGGCGCTGGCCGAGGCCCTCGCGCAGGCGACGCTCATGCTCTACGAGGAAGCGAGTCGTTACGCGGCGTCTCGCGGCCTGATTTTAGCCGACACGAAGTTCGAGTTCGGCCTCGATGGCAAGGGCGATCTCGTGCTCATCGACGAGGTACTCACCCCCGATTCCTCGCGCTTCTGGCCCGCCGATGGCTGGACCCCGGGGCAGCCTCAGGCCAGCTTCGACAAGCAGTTTATTCGCGATTACCTGGAAACCCTGGTGGCAGAGGGGGGCTGGGACCGGCAGCCGCCGGGGCCCATGCTTCCCGACGCCGTGCTGCAGCAAACCCTCGATCGCTATCTCGATGCCTACGCCCGGCTCACGGGGCATCGCCTCCGCTTTATCTGACCGTTGGGCCTAGCTCTCGAGCTCCGGAAAGGCAGCGACCAAGGCGTGGAGGGGCGCCATGATTCGGGGCACCTCTCCGTTCGGGCTTTTTCCCAGCCGTAGGGCGAGCACGTCCCGGGCCGGATCGCACAGGATGCGCTGCCCTTCATAGCCGCTGGCGTAGAAGCGCCGAGGGTCCGCCGGATCAATCCACCAGTGCAGCCCGTAGCCTTCCTCCGCGGTCAGCGTGGTGGGGGTGCGCGCGCCATCTACCCAGCTTTCCTCAAGCAGGGGACGACCTTCCCAGCACCCGCCCCGCAGGTAGAGGAGGCCGAAGCGCGCGAAGTCCTCCGCCGTGCAGAAGCAGAAGCTCGAGGCCTTCCAGAGCCCCGTGCCGTCCACCTTCGGCACGGCGCCGGTAATGCCCAGGGGGGCGAAGAGGTCTTGCTGGAGCCGGGACAGGAGCGCAGCTTCCCCGCCGAGGCGGTCGGCTAGAATCCGGGCAATCAGGTTGGTGGTGCCGCTAGAGTAGCTGAAGGTGCTGCCCGGGGCGTGGAGCAGGGGCTTGGCCGCAGCGTAGGCGGCAACGTCGTCCTTCCCCGCCCCCCAGAGCATTTCGATGACGTCGGAGACCGCGCCGTCTTCGTAATCTTCCCGAAATTCAAGGCCGCTGCGCATGGCGAAGAGCTGGCGCAGGGTGATGGCGGCCCGCGAGTCTTCAGTCCACGCCGGGAGGCCCGTGGGGGCGTCGAGGTCCATGAGCCCTTCCTGGGCCGTCAGGCCCGCGACCGCGTGGAGCTGGCTTTTGGCCATGGACCAGGAGGCCAGGGTGCTTTCCGCCGTGGCGCCGTCCCCATAGTGCTCGGCCACGAGGCGGCCCCGATGAACGACGAGCACCGCGTAGCAGTCGCCGTCCTCGGGCCCTGGCTGGGTGAGGGCGTCATAGGCGCGTTGGTAGGCGTCCTGGTTAAGGTTCTCGGGCAGGGCGCCTCGGGGCCAGGCCTCCGTGGGCCAGGGGCAGGTGGGGTCCTGGGAGGGGAAGGGGGGTTGGGTCATGGTGCGCTCCGGTAGCTTTGCGCTCAGTGTCCCCAGCAAGGCCCTGGGGCGCAAGAATCCTCAGGGGTCACCCAAGGGGCGCCTAAGCGGGCTCGAAATGTTCCCGGTTGCCCCCGAAGCGCGCCTCTAGGCCCGCGGCCAGGGCGTCGCTCACCGTTCGCAGGAGGACTCGCTGTCGGGCACTGGGCCTCGCCACCACCCAAATCGGCAGGCTTTGCTGTTCCTCATCGGTGCCGAGGGCGAGGCGCTGGAGCCGGCTGTCGCTGTCTCCGAGATGCCGGGGGAGGGCAACGATGCCCCAGCCCGCCGCCGCTGCGGCAGCCCGTGCGCTTAGGGCATCGGAGCGGAAGGCGATGCGGCTCGGGGGAATAAGCCCCCCCAGGGTTTTCAGCGCTGCGGTGAAGCGCTGCTCCGAAACGCCGTCGATGTACCAGTGGGCATCGTAGCTTTCCCGGGTGGGGGTCCCCATGCGATCGAGGTAGGCGGGGCTGGCATAGGCGGCGAGGGGCAGGCCGCCGACCCGCCGGCAGAGGAGCTCCTGCTGCACCGGGCGTAGATGGCGCAGGGCAATATCCGCGTCCCCCTCTAGCAGGTTCAAGGCCTCGGCGCTGACAATGAGCTCAAAGACCCGCTGCCGTTTCCCCGTAAAGTCCTGGAGCCCGGAAAGCAGGGTGGGGGCGAGGTCCGCCAGGAGCTCGGCGACGGTGATGCGGACCACGCCGTCCGGGGTATTTCGCGCCGTCTCCGCCACGGCGAGAAATTGTGCAGCTTCCTCGCCCATGGCCTGGCTGACCAAGGCGAGACGGCGCCCAAGATCGTTCAGGGCCAGGCCTGCGCTGGTCCGGTCGAAGAGGGTTTGGCCGAGCTGCTCCTCTAGCTGTTGAATGTGCCGGGCGACCGTGGGGTGGGCGAGGCCCAGGTGCTTAGCGGCGCGACCGAGCCCCCCTTCCCGGGCGACGGCTTCAAAGCTTCTTAGCAGGTTCCAATCAAGGTTTGCGAGGCCGGGCATGGGGATCTCCGCACGATCTTGGGGCATAGGGCGGTTTAAGGGCTTTTCTGTGTTACATTTATGAACATTGTGCAGGCAAGGCTGCATAAAAATGAGAACCCCATTCTACGTTACTTAGGTTCCCACACAAGCTCCATGTTGTTACCTTGGGTAACGAGTTCAGGGCCCCCACCTCCCCCACTCCCCTGAACCTTTTGGAGTCTCATCATGAAAGCGGTAACGACCCTGATTTCGGCAGCCCTTCTCACCAGCGCTCTCTCCGCGGAAGCTCGCCTGAGCTCTCCGGCAGAATCCCGCGGCTACGCAGCGTGCTTTGACGCCGCCGCAGAAGCCCTCCCCGGTCTCGTCGCGAAGCGCGATTACTTCATCTCCAAGTCCGATGAAGGCAACGCCTACTTCATCAACGCTACGGCATGGCAGGGCGATGCTCGCTCCGACGTGCGCGTGTACTGTGAAACGGCACCCAACGGCCGCAAGCTGAGCAACGTCCGGACCTCCGAAGGTCGCTTTGCCCTCGCCAACGGTGTGGCCACGGATACCATCGCAGCCAAGTAAGGTTTTCCCTCCTCCCCTCTGCGGGGCGCTCGCTTAGCGGCGCCCCGCTTTTTTTGGCCGCCTTTTTCCTCCGTTGCCTTTTTTCGCCATGCTAGGCTCGACGCCCCAAGGCGAGGGGATCGGCTTATGTTTACCGCGGCTAAACCCATTGAAAGCGCTCAGGAGGCGCCCCACGGCGGGCTCCTCGATCGCCTTCAGCGCCATCTGCTTCGCCTGCCCACGGCCCCCGTGGCGGCCCACACCCAAGCGGCCTTCGAGGCTTTGCAGCGCGACCTGGGCCCAAGTCCTGGGGCTCTGATTTTTGATTCGGGCTGCGGCACCGGGGAAAGCACCCGAAACCTTGCGGAGCGCCATCCCGAGGCTTGGGTCGTGGGCGTGGATAAATCCGCCGATCGGCTCGGCCGGCACCGCGCAGCCCTCCCTGCCAATGCGCGCCTTCTTCGAGCGGAGCTCGGGGACTTTTGGCGCTGCGCCGTGGCGGCGGGCTGGCGCCTCAAAGCCCACTACCTTCCCTATCCCAATCCCTGGCCTAAGGCGCGCCATTACAAGCGCCGCTGGCCCGCCCATCCTGCCTTTCCCTGGCTCCTGGGGCTTGGGGGGGAGCTCGAGGTCCGGAGCAACTGGCGCCTTTATCTTGAGGAGTGGCAGGTCGTACTGGAGAGCCTCGGCATTGCCAGCAGGCTGAGTCCCTTAGCCCCGACCCCGGAAGCGCCCCTTAGCCCCTTTGAAGCGAAGTATTTGGCCAGCGGCCACGCCTGCTACGCCCTTCGCGCAGCGCTGGGTGCGGGGGGCGTCCCGGCCCCGAGCTGGTCCGCCTATCAAGCTCGTTGCGAAGCGCCGGAGGTGTTCAGTCGCCCGGCTTTGACCGCCATCCTCGCTACCCTGCCCCCGGAGCACGGGCAGCGGGAGGCCCTAGCCGAGGCCCTCACCCAGGCCCTAGCCGCGGCTCCCCTGCGTAAGCCCGCGGGCCATCGGGGCGGTAAGGCCTCGGATTTTCTGCCCTGCGATCTAGGCCCCGGGGGCTCGGAGGCGCTCCGCCACACCTTGGAGCGGGTTCTTGAGCAGAGGGGGGAAGGGGGCGATGATCCAGCCCTAAGGCTCGCGCTGCGGGCTCTTCGTTCCCGCTAAAAGGAGTCGTCCGTGACCGACACCCTGCCGCCTCTTCTCGAGGGCGTTCGCATCCTTGATCTGTCCGCCGTCATTTCCGGTCCCCTGGCCACGGGGCTTATGGCCGATCAGGGCGCAGAGGTGTGGAAGGTGGAGAGCCTCGCAGGCGGGGACATGACCCGAGCCCTCGGGGCCCAGCACCGGGGCCTCACGGCCATGTTTGCCACCGTGAA
>RGAU01000104.1 GCA_009919975.1 Gammaproteobacteria bacterium | reverse complement strand
GCGCCGTGAGCAATGGCGTCGGCGCCGGTCTCCGCGGCGATTTCCACCAGCCGGCGAGAAATGAGGGGCCGGGCGATGGAGGTTCCCAGGAGATACTCGCCCTCATAGAGCGCATTGGCCCGGAACATGGGAAATACGTAGTCGCGCACGAAGTCTTCCCGGAGATCTTCGATATAAATCTCCTTAGCACCCAGGTTCTGCGCCTTAGCCCGAGCCGGCTCCACCTCTTCCCCCTGACCGTAGTCCGCGGTGAAGGTGACCACCTCGCAGCCGTATTCCGTTTGCAGCCACTTCAAAATGACCGAGGTATCAAGGCCCCCGGAATAGGCCAGCACGACTTTCTTAACCACTTTGTGCTCCTTGCTAAGGGACGATTGCCCGAACCCTGGCGGTGCCTTGCGGCGGGGCGCCTATGGTACCGAAAAGCCACTAGGAAGGCGCAGCCTCAATCCCGAGGTGCGCCTGTGCTAAGGTGCGGTCATTCTTTCCGTCGGGATCGCGGCCCCCATGGACGCACCTTCGCAGGACGAGCCCCTCATCCCCCCGGGGCCCCGCATCGCTGATCGCTTCCGGGGTTTCCTCCCGGTGGTGATTGATGTGGAAACCGGCGGCTTCAATAAAGATACGGACGCGCTCCTCGAGATCGCCGCGGTATTTTTGCGGGTGGAGGAGGACGGCACGCTCGTTCAGGACGACGCCCTTACTCTACACGTGGAACCCTTTGAGGGCGCCAACATCGAGCAGGCGGCCCTGGACTTTACGGGGATTCAGCCCTTCAGCGCCCTCCGGGGCGCAGTCCCGGAGCGGGAGGCCCTCACCACCCTATTCCGGGCCGTCCGCCAGGCCCTGCGTCAAAGCGATTGCAACCGCGCCGTGCTCGTGGGCCACAACGCCCACTTCGATCATGGATTTATGCAGGCCGCGGCGCAGCGCCAGGATCTTAAGCGTAATCCCTTCCATCCTTTTTCGAGCTTCGACACCGTAACCCTCGCGGGCCTTGCCTATGGCCAAACGGTGCTCGCCCGGGCCTGTCAGGCGGCGGGCATCGCCTTCGACAGCCGGGCGGCGCACTCCGCCCTTTACGATGCGCAAAAAACCGCGGAGCTATTTTGCGCCATCGTCAATCGCTGGCATGGCGCCCTCGGCTGGCCCCAGGAGCAAATTCGCGATTGACAATCGTTCTCATTCCGGCATGCTTGATCCCGTCCATGACGGGAGCTTTGCATGTTGGTGTGTCTCTGCAATGCCGTAAGCGAAGGCCGCATCCGGGAAGCGATCCGGGAGGGCGCGGCAAGCTTCGAGGCCTTACAGGAACGGCTGGCGGTCGCCACCTGCTGCGGTAAATGCGCGGAAGACACCTGTGCGCTCCTCGCGGAGGAAACCCTCGCCCATCGGGGCGCCGCCCTGGCCTACGAAGCCGCCCCGCTCCGGTCCTAGGAGCCCGCTGGGGACGCAAATACGAAGTCCTATCATTACCCCTTTCATTATCATTTCCTTTTAAAAACAAATACTTGAAGCTTAACCAGGGCTAAGGCAGACTGACGCCCTCGGTTATTGCTGGCCCCAGTTTTTGGGGCAACCCACTGTAAGGAGCCGCCCATGAAAGGCGACGCAGAGGTTCTCCGGTTTCTGAACAAAGCGCTCTATAACGAGCTTGTGGCCATCAACCAGTATTTCCTCCATTCCCGCATGCTGAAGGACTGGGGCTTCGAACAGTTGGCAGCGAAGGAATACGAAGAGTCCATCGACGAGATGAAGCACGCGGATCAGCTGACCCAGCGCATCCTTTTCCTAGAAGGCATTCCGAATTTGCAGGATCTCGGCCGGCTGCGCATTGGGGAAACGGTGAAGGAAATGCTCGAAGCGGACCTCGCCCTGGAGCACCAGGCCATTCCCGATCTCCGGGACGGCATCGCCCACTGCGAGGCGGTGAGGGATTACGTCTCCCGGGATCTCCTCGCCAGCATCCTCGATGCTGAAGAAGAGCACGTCCCCGTCCTCCCCTTCCGGGGCCGCCGCCTGCGCCGCCGCCTCCACCAGCGGCTTCAGTTCGCCACTGCTGTACATTTCCGTAACGATATCGCAGCCGCCCACGAGCTCCCCTTGCACCCAGAGCTGGGGGAAGGTGGGCCAGTCCCCGAGCTTGGGCAGGTTTGCCCGGACGTCGGGATGGGACAGCACGTCCACGTAGGCGAAGGGCTGGCCGCAAGCCATGAGCGCCTGCACCGTCTGGGCGCTGAAGCCGCACTGCGGCGCCTGGGGCGACCCCTTCATGTAAAGAATGATGGGATTACTGGCGACCTGTTCGCGCAGCGTGTCCATAATGTCCATGGCGAGGATCTCCGGTCGAGACGGGGCCAAACCCCCGATCCGGGCTAGTGTAGCGCGCCTAGGGGTCTGCGCTAAAGACCAACTGCATTTGTCGGAAAACGGAAGGGGCAGCCCATGGATTTCACAACCCGGCGGGAACGACGCGGCACCGCCGCTACCAAATGGGAAAAATACGCGGGGACGGACATCCTGCCCTTTTGGGTCGCGGATATGGAATTTGAAACCGCCGAGCCCATCCTCGAAGCCCTTCGCCGCCGCGTCGACCACGGAATCCTTGGCTATACCGCCGTGCCGGAGACGCTCACGGAGGCCACCCTAACCTTCCTCCAGATGCGCTATGGCTGGACCGTGGACCCGAGCTGGATCGTCTGGCTTCCGGGCGTGGTTCCGGGGTTCAACCTCGCCTGCCGCTGCGCCGGGGAACCCGGGGATCAGGTCATGATGACGACCCCGGTCTACTACCCCTTCTTCGCCGCCCCGGAAAACGGTGGCCGGCAGCGCATCGAAGTTCCCCTGGTGCGAGAGGGAAGGGAATGGGTCATGGACTTCGACGCGCTGGAGGCCGCGGTCACCCCAGCCACGCGTCTCTTTCTACTGTGCAATCCCCAAAACCCCACGGGGCGGGTATACCGCAGCGAGGAGCTCGAAGCGCTGGGGGCCTTCGCCGAACGTCACAATCTGCTGCTGTGCAGCGATGAGATCCACGCCGAACTCCTACTTACGGAGGACCGCCCCCACCAGCCCATCGCCCAGCTAAGCGACGCCCTAGCGGCGCGCACCATCACCCTCATGGCCCCGACGAAGACCTTCAATATCCCTGGCCTTCCCTGCGCCTTCGCCATCATCCCCGACGCCGCGCTCCGGCGACGCTTCCGAGAAGCCCAAAGCGGCCTTGTGCCCAGCGTGGGCCCCCTGGCCTACGCCGCGGCCGAGGCGGCCTATCGCCACGGAGAACCCTGGCGCCAGGGCCTTCTCGCCCAGCTTCGGGAGAATCACGCGCAGGTGCAGGCCGCGGTGGCCGCCCTTCCCGGGGTCGAGACCACTCCGGTGGAAGCCACCTGCCTCGCCTGGCTCGATGTGCGCGCGCTGGAACTCACCGATCCTCCGGCCCATTTTGAAAGCCACGGCTTGGGCCTCTCCCCCGGGGAGCCCTTTGGGGATGGGAACTTCCTTCGCCTGAACTTTGGGTGCAGCCCCGCCCTGCTCGCGGAGGGGCTCGAGCGCCTCGCCGCGGGGGTGGCCGCCGCCGGCAATGGCCGGGGGCCTAGCGCCTAGCTGCCGCGGCAGCTTCCACGGCGGCGCGAAGGGTTTCGTCCGCCGCCAGCACGGCGGTGAAGGGTTCCGCGTCGAGTTCGAGAAGATCGGCGAAGCCCGCCGCCACTACGGTGGCGTTACGGGGCTGACCATCGAGTAGGGCCAGCTCCCCGAAGAAATCGCCGGAACCCAAAAGCACGGGGCCCGCCTCCGTTAGAACTTTAAGCGCACCGCTCGAAATAAAGAACATGCTGTGCCCGGCTTCCCCGGCCGTCACCACCGCCTCCTCGGGCAGCACGAGGCGAGGCCTTAGGGCCTCCGCGAGCCGGGCCAGCTGAGCCTCCGATAGGTGGGCGAACACGCTCACCTTCGCAAGCAAGCGCTTGGGGTCCAAGCCCAAATCCAACGGGAGCTGATCAAGCGCCGCCTCCTCCGCCTGGAGCGTCGCGGACAGATCCCGGTGCGCCTCCGGGGTAAGCACCCCGTCCCGGAGCATGGCGTGATAGCGCTGCCCCTCGAGGCGAAGCGCCCCCCGTTCCAGAAAGCGCTGAGCCAGATGCGCCGCATAGTCCGGATACTGACCGCGCAGCCCCGCTAAGGCCTCCCCCACGGCCTGGGCTCGGGCCTCAAAGGCGGCTTCCAGCGCCCCCGCGGCGGCGGCAGGCATGAGCGCCTGGAATCGCGGCAGACTGCTATCCCGCACATCGCTGAGCGCGAGCTCCGTCGCCGCCAAGCGCTCGAAGCGATCCCGCACCTGGGCACTTAAGGGCCCAAGCCAGCCCAGGCGCCGCTGAAGAGCCAGGGCCAGGCGAAAGCGCCAGTCAAAGGACAGGTTTGTCGCGAGGGACCGCTCCCATCCAAGAAGCCCCTGGCTCCGCAGTCCATCCTGAAGATCCTCGAGCTTCTGCGTCACCGCCCGGTATACCGGTGAGGCCAGAAAGCCCTCCTCAAACTGCTGGGTATAAGCCCGCTGCTCCCGTGCGGCGAGATTGGCTAGGCCCAGGCGCACCCAAGCCTCTTCCGACAGCGCCTCCCCAGCGCTCAGGCGCTGGATCGCCCCTTCGCCACGCCGGTGGTAGGCCCCGCTCACGGTGGACACGATCTCCGGTGCCGTCGCCTGTCGCGCGGCGATCGCCTCCACGGACTGGGAAATCTCCTCCAGGGCCCCGGCAAGCGCGCGATCGCGCAGGGCCCGATCCTCTGGGCTGAGCGCGTCGAGGCGGAAAAAGCGAATCAAAAGCCCAACCGTGGGCGCATTCACAAAGAGGGTAAAGAGGACAAAACCGGTGACCAAAACGCCGATGAACTGCTGCACCTCCGGCGGGAAGCGGCTGTCCTCCAGGACAATCAGCGCAAGGGCGAGGGATACGGCTCCGCGAAGCCCCCCCCAGAACATCACCGCCTTAAAGGCCGTGGATACCTGTTGGGCCAGGCGAAGCTTGCCGAGCAGGGGCAGCAAGCCAAAGATGATGAGCACCCGCCCCCCGAGGGCCGCTGCCACCAGCACGGCCAACCAGAGCCCCTGCTCCCCCGTGAAATTGGCCAGAAGCCCGGGCACGGCAAGGCCCACCAAAAGGAAGATGAGGGAATTGGCCCAGAAGCCAAGCTGCTCCCAGGTTTCGTGAAGCCCGTGCCAGTGCTCCGGCGACAGCACGCTGGGGCCCCGGGCACTCACCACCAGGGCGGCGGTCACGACGGCCATGACCCCAGAGACGTGAAGATAGTGCTCCCCCAGCAGGAAGGCGAGGTAGGCCAGGGCTACGGTCAGACTGCGCTCCGCCAAGGCCTCACCGCCGAGGCGCGCCAGCAGCGCAACGAAGGCCCGGCCCAAAAGCAGGCCCACGGCAATGCCTCCAAGGAATACGCGAAGAAAATCAAGCACGCCCGCCGCGACGGTGGGCGCCGACCCTTCCGTAAGGATGGCTGCCAGGAGGGTGAAGAGGACGATCGCCGTGGCATCGTTAAAGAGGCTTTCCCCTTCCACGAGAATTGCCAGACGCTTGGGTGCCCCCACTTCCTTAAAGATAGCGACCACCGCTACGGGATCCGTTGCGGAGCAAATGGCCCCCAGCATAAGGCACGCCACAAGCCCGACCCCGGAGACCGCAGCGAGGCTTGCGCCAATGAGCACGGTGGACAGCAGCAGTCCAAACACCGCCAGAAACACAATCGGTGCGAGATCTTCTAAAAGACGGCGCACATTCATGGCGAGGGCGGCTTCAAACACTAGGGCCGGTAGAAAAACAAAGAGCACCGCCTCGGCGGTGATTTCCAAGCGATGCAGGGCCTGGAAGAAATCGCTGACCCCGGGAAGGTGGAGCGCCTCGAGACTATGGGCACCCAACCCAAGCCCAATGCCCACCAGCGCAAGGAGCACGGTAAAGGGAAAGGCCAGGCGCCGAGCCACGGGGACCATGAGCACCGCGAGGGCAAGAAGACTTGCTAAGCCAAGAACCGTCGACCACACGCCAGCTTCGTGCATCTGAATCCCTCCCAAGCTTCCTTCCGCACGACCCCAGGGAAACACACCTGCGGCAAAAGCCCAAGCGCAAAGCGCCCCAAGGGCTTATCATGCCCCCGGGGAAAGTTGTCAGAGGGTGGCAATAATGGCGCAGAAAGGGGACGAAAGATCCGGAGGCGTACTGCTCGAAATGCTTCTGGTGATTATCTTGGGATCGACCCTTGGGGTCATCATGGCTCTGGCCTCTAGCTATTTTGTCCTCGGCGTTGGGGCCCTGGGGAAGCTGCGCGGAAGCGCCCCTGCCCTCCTACCGGAAGCCCTCCAGGCCCTAAGCCCCTTCGCGCCCCTTCTAACCTTAATGATTGCCGCGGGCGCCGTGCTTCTCGTTCGCCGACTCTTTTCCATAACGCGATGGCATGGCCCAGCGGACTCGATTTTAGCGGCGCACCAAAGCGGAAATACGCTGGATGTGAAGGCCGGCCTTGGCTCCACCCTCGCCGCATTCCTCTCCGCCGGGGGTGGCGCCTCCGTGGGCCAATATGGACCCCTGGTCCATTTCGGGGCGACGGTCGGGGCCCTTGTAGCCAAGCTCGGCCGCACCCGTGTGCGCGCAGACACGTTCCTTGGCTGCGGGGTCGCCGCTGCCATCTCTGCGGGCTTCAACGCCCCCCTGGCAGGCATGGTGTTCGCCCACGAAGCAATCCTGCGTCACTATTCCTGGCGCTCCATTGCGCCCATCTCCATCGCATCCATCGCTTCATCCGCCACGGCCCAGCATTTCTTCGGGGGTGCCGTGGTCTTCTCCGTAGAACCGGTCCCCTTCGCCTTGATTGAGGTGATGCCCTTCGTGCTCATCGCTGGCCCGCTGGCAGGGCTGACGGCCGTCGCCTTTCTCCACAGCGTCCGCAGCGTTGCCCGCTGGGCGCCGAAAAGCGGCCTAGGGCCCGAACGCAACATTCTGCTGGCGGCGCTGCTCTGCGGACTGCTTGGCATGGCCGTTCCCGAAGTGCTTGGCCTCGGCACCGGCGTGGTGAACGACGCCATCAACGGCCAGTTTGCCCTGGGCACGCTGGTGGTCCTGTTGCTCGCCAAGCTCGCCGCCAGCGCCCTCTGCCTGGGGCTCGGGTTCTACGGTGGGATCCTATCGCCGGCCCTCTTTGTGGGCGCCAGCCTCGGCGCCGGTTTCGCCGCCGCCCTCGCGGGCTTCGGCTTTGAGGTCGCCGCTCCCGTGCTCACCGTAGCCGCCATGGTCGCCGTGGGCGGCGCCGTCATTGGCGCCCCCATCGCCGCCATTCTGATCGCCCTAGAGATGACCGGAAGCTATCCCTATGCCGTCGCGGCCCTGCTGACCGTTACCTTAGCCGCCCTCGTCTCCCAGCGCCTCTTCGGCCTGTCCTTCTTCGATCGCCAGCTGATGGATCGAGACATCAATATTCAGGCCGGGCGGCAAACCATCGCCCTTCAAGAACAAACCGTGGGCCCGCTGGTGACGGAGGCCTACCTGGCTCTTCCCCCGGACACGCTTGTCGCCGACGCCCTTACCGCCATGGGCGACGCCGGCGTCACGGAGTGCTACGTGCTTTCCCCCGAGGGCCTGCTGACGGGCAAGGCCAACCTGCATCAGCTCTTGGGCGCGAATGACGCGCAACGTACGCTATACACGGTGATGAGTCGGGACATGCTAGTGCTGGAATCCACGCAAAGCCTGCTAGAGGCCATGGAAGCCATTACGGATTTCGTGGGCGAAAGCGTGCCGGTTTGCGAGCCTGGCGTAGGGGAAGGGAGCCCCGGCCGCTTCCTCGGGGCGGTCGCCGAGGGCGACCTCTTTGCGGCCTACCTGAACGTGACCCGCTCCGTTTACCACCTCGAACATAGCTAGGGAGGTCGGGCCATGGTCAGTGCTCGCCAGCGGCGAATTTACGAAATCCTGGAGAAAAGCGGCGGCTCCAGTGACTGGGCCAGCAAGCTTTGCGACAGCTTCCTCGCCGGCCTCATCGTCCTCAATCTCATCGCCATTTCCCTGGAGTCCGTGGACCGTCTGGCCGAGTTCTACCATCCTTATTTCCTGGCCTTTGAACTGTTTTCCGTGGTGGTCTTCGGCCTCGAGTACGTCCTTCGACTCTGGGCCGCCCCGGCCAGCCGCCAGGCAAAATCCCCCCTTCAAGCGCGGCTTCGCTACGCCTTCAGCTTCCATGGCCTGGTCGACGTGGCGGCGATCCTCCCGTCCTTAATTGCTTTCTTTGCCACCGGCGCGGATCTCCGGTGGCTACGGGTCCTGCGCATGCTTCGCCTGTTCAAGATTTCCCACTACAACTCGGCCCTAGAGGACCTGATCTCCGCCCTTCGCCAGGAGCGCAGTTCCTTCGCCGCCGCCCTTTACCTCTTTCTCATCGCATTCTTTATCGCGAGCACCCTCATGCATCTCGCTGAGCGTACGCTTCAGCCCGAGCACTTTGGGTCCATCCCGGAGGCCATGTGGTGGTCCATCATTACCCTGACCACCGTTGGTTACGGCGACGTTTCCCCCGTGTCTATCCTCGGCAAGATCATCGGCGGCGGTACCGCGCTCATGGGGGTGTGCACCGTCGCGCTCCTCACGGGGATCATGGCCAACGCCTTTGCCAA
>RGAU01000103.1 GCA_009919975.1 Gammaproteobacteria bacterium | reverse complement strand
ATCGAAGGGCCGAAGCTTGTAGACGCGGGTCCGGGAAAGGAGCGCAGAGCGCACCTCAAAGGAGGGGTTTTCCGTGGTCGCGCCCACAAAAATCACCGTCCCGTCTTCCACGTAGGGAAGGAACGCGTCCTGCTGCGCCTTATTGAAGCGGTGCACCTCGTCGATGAACAGCACGGTCCGCCGGCCCTGGGCGCGAAACTGAGCCGCCTGCTCCACGGCGGCGCGCACGTCCTTTACCCCGGCCATCACAGCAGACAGGGCCAGAAGCTCCGCCCCCGTGGCCTCGGCCAGAAGCCGGGCCAGGGTGGTCTTGCCCACACCTGGAGGCCCCCAGAAGATCATGGAATGCAGCCGCCCCTGGTCGAGCACCCGGCGCAGGGGCCGCTCCGGTCCCAGGAGGTGATCCTGCCCCACCACCTCCTCTAGGTGCTGGGGCCTCAGGCGCGCAGCTAGGGGCGCGCCTCCGGCATCCGGCGACGGAAAGAGATCGTTCACTCCGCCGCGCCCTCGTCGATCACCTCAGCGCCCTCCGGAGGCTCAAAGGCGAAAATCTCGGGGCCAAGGGCCGCGGGCGCTAGCGCCCGCAGGCGGAGAACGAGGCGTTGCCCGGTCCCCTCCTCCACGGAGATGAGCCCCAGCGCGCCTTCGATCCAGGCCAGTTCCAGCCGTCCAGGGGCCCCGGGGCGACGGGGAGCCCCCGCCTCCCTAAGTAGGCGAAAGCGTTCAAGGGCTTCCGTGGCCTGGGTTTCGACCGCGTAATCCTCGAGCCAATCTTCCCCGAGGCCCACCAGCAGCGTGGCCGGCGTGCCCGCCAGTGCACTCAAGGGGCGGCGAAAGGCCTGCTGCAAAGCCGGGTCCCAGAGCCAGGCGCCTTCCTTGTTCAGAATCAGCTGTTCTTCGAAGGGGAATTCGGTTACCCAACTCATGCCAAGGCCCGGGGCCAGGGCAAGGCGCCCCTCTCGCTGATCGAAGCGCTGACCGTAGCCGTCTTCGACGTGCTGCTCAAAACGCCCCGTGAGCGGCTCGAGGCCGCGGAGGCGATCAAGAAAGCGAGCTTTAGCGGCCGGGCCAGAGGCCCAGGGCCGAGGGACGTCCATAGGATCCTCAGGAGCGGTCGACGGCGCTGCCAAAGAGAATGAGGACCCGAGGGCTGCGAAGCTCAGCAGCGCAGCCAGAAGCGCGCTTCGGGGCACGCTCAGCAAGGCATGGCCCGTCATCCGTCCCCCTGGGGACCGGGCGCCAGTACCTCCCTACCTCCGGCGGCATCCATGGCGCTCACTACCCCTGCCGCCTCCATGGCTTCAATTAGCCGCGCGGCTCGGTTGTAGCCGATGCGTAGCTTGCGCTGTACCGACGAAATGGAAGCCCGGCGCGTTTCTAGCACGTAGGCGCAGGCCTCGTCGTAGAGCGGGTCGTCCTGTTCCGTATCCCCGGAGGTGGTCTGGCCACCGCTTGCGGCCAGGGTGTCGATATCGGCGGTGACCGTGAGCACCTCTTCAAGATAGTTCGGCGTACCGCGCTGCTTCCAATCCGCGACCACCCGATGCACTTCATCATCGCCCACAAAGGCCCCGTGCACCCGCTCCGGCACGGCCGTACCGGGAGGCAGATAGAGCATGTCTCCGTGACCGAGGAGCTGCTCTGCCCCGCCCTGATCGAGGATGGTGCGGGAGTCCACCTTAGAGGACACCTGGAAGCTGATCCGGGTGGGAATGTTGGCTTTTATCAACCCGGTAATGACGTCCACGGAAGGTCGCTGGGTCGCGAGAAGAAGGTGAATGCCCGCGGCTCGGGCCTTCTGAGCGATGCGAGCAATAAGCTCTTCCACCTTTTTGCCCACGATCATCATCATGTCGGCGAATTCGTCGATCACCACGACGATGGCCGGGAGCGTTTCGAGCGCCGGGGCCTCGGGAACGTCCCCCTCCAGCACCACCTCCGGGGCTTTCCAGAGCGGGTCCTTCAGGGGCTCCCCGGCCTTCTCCGCGTCCTGCACCTTGCGGTTGAAGCCGGCCATGTTGCGTACGCCCAGGGCGGCCATGAGGCGGTAGCGACGCTCCATTTCCGCAACGCACCAGCGCAGCGCCGCTGCTGCGTCCTTCATATCCGTCACCACGGGGGTGAGGAGATGGGGAATGCCCTCGTAGACAGACAGCTCAAGCATCTTGGGGTCCACCAGGATCAGGCGGACCTCCTCCGGCGTCGCCTTATACAGGAGCGACAACAGCATGGCGTTCACGCCTACGGACTTCCCCGACCCCGTGGTGCCCGCTACAAGCAGGTGGGGCATGCGCGCCAGATCTGCCACGATGGGCTGGCCCGAAATATCCTTCCCGAGGCACAGGGACAGCTTGGATGGGGCGCGCTCGTAGGCGCTGCTGGCCAGCACTTCCCGAAGGCGCACCACGGCCCGATCCTCGTTCGGTACCTCAATCCCCATGGTGGATTTGCCAGGGATCACCTCGACCACCCGCACGCTGATCACCGCAAGGGCCCGGGCCAAATCCTTAGCTAGGCCCGAGATTCGAGAGACCTTCACCCCCGCCGCGGGCTCAATTTCAAAGCGCGTGATAACCGGGCCAGGATGAACCTTTACCACCGCCGCCTCCACGCCAAACTCTCGGAGCTTGAGCTCGAGGCGATCGGCCATGCGCTTTAACGCCTCCTCCGAAAGTGCGCGGTGATCCGCGGGATCGGTTTCATCCATGAGGGAGAGGGGCGGCAGCTCCCCGCTGACGGGCAGGGAGAAAAGCTTTTGCTGCTTCTCCTTCTCCGCGCGAGGACTCGGCTCGATCTTGGCCTTCGGCGCCTCGATTTCCACCGGCCGGCGCTTTTGCCGGCGCTCCACTTCCTGATCGATGCGAGCTCGGCGCACCGCGGCCTGCGCCTCCGCGGCCTTTCGGTCCCGAATCTCGTCCATCCGCCGCTGGGCATAGGCCCGGGTGCGGCGAAGGGTTTCGCTTACCGCAGCGCCAAGGCGCGCCACCAGCACAAACCAGGACAGGCCCGTAAACAGTGTAATCCCCAGCAGGAACAGCGCGGATCCCAGCAGAGAGAGGCCCGGAGTGCCCAGGGCGCTGCTCATCTGTAGGAGCAAAAAGCGACCGAGAATGCCCCCGCCTCCGCTCGGCAAGAGGGCGTTATCGTTCGCCAGCAACGCCCCCAGGAGGCTTCCGGCGATCAAGGTGACAAAAAAGCCCAGGGCCCGAAGTCCGAAAACAGCACGAGGAACCGCGAGAATGAGCGTGGGGCTCTTGAACTGCAGCACGGCAAGCACGAGGAAGGTCAGGGGAAGCAAGCCCGCGAGCCATCCAAAAAGGGAAAAGAGCAAGTCTGCCGCAAAGGCCCCGGTCACCCCGGCGAGATTGTGGAGCCCCTCCGCCGTGGCGCTGTGAGACCAGCCGGGGTCCGCAGCGTCATAGCTCAGCAACGCTAGGAGGAACCAGCCGCCCGCGGCGAGGGCGAAGATCAGCGCCGCCTCTCGAAGGCCTCGGTGCGCGGAGGTTAATAGCCCCGCTTTCTCTGGCTCGGCGGTGATCACCCGCCCTGTGGGTCGTTGGGCCACGCTCGGCTCCTCTGATAACGAGGTCACAGTATACGAAAGGCCGGCTAGGCACGCGCCCCCTGCGCCGGGGGCCGATTCGCGTTATCCTCCGCGCCGTCTGAGCTTGCACACCCCTCGCCCATAAGGAGCCCCCCGTGACCGAAGCGCTTCATCGCCGATTGATCATCCTTGGCTCCGGGCCCGCGGGCTGGACCGCTGCAGTATATGCGGCCCGGGCGGGGCTGGAGCCGACGGTGCTGACGGGCCTGGAGGCCGGAGGCCAGCTCACCACCACGACTGATGTGGATAACTGGCCGGGCGGCCCCGAGGGCCTCCAGGGCCCCGGACTCATGATGGATATGCAGGCCCACGCGGAACGCTTCGGTACCGAGGTCATCTTTGACCACATTACTGCGGTGGACTTCAGCCCCTTCCGTCTTACCGGGGATAGCCAGGGCTACAGCTGCGACGCCTTGATCATTGCCACCGGGGCCTCGGCTCGCTATCTGGGCCTGCCGTCGGAAGATGCCTTCAAGGGCAAGGGCGTATCCGCCTGCGCCACCTGCGATGGCTTCTTCTATCGAAACAAGCCCGTGGCTGTTATTGGGGGCGGGAATACGGCGGTGGAAGAAGCCCTCTATCTGGCGAATCTCGCCTCCGAAGTGCACCTTGTGCACCGGCGGGAAGGCCTTCGCGCGGAAAAGATTCTCCAGGACCGGCTCTTCGCCCGCATGGAAGAAGGCAAGGTCATCCCCCACTGGTACCGGACCCTTGATGAGGTTCTTGGGAACGACAGTGGCGTCACGGGCCTGCGCCTTGCGGGTCCCGAGGGCGAGGTGGAGAACGTCAAGGTCGACGGGGTCTTCATTGCCATCGGGCACACCCCGAATACGGGGATTTTCGACGGCCAGCTAACCATGCGCGGAGGCTATCTGGTCACCCATAGCGGGTTGGAGGGTATGGCGACGGCAACCAGCGTTCCTGGGGTCTTCGCCGCCGGCGATGTAGCGGACAGCCACTATCGGCAGGCCATTACCTCCGCAGGCTTTGGGTGCATGGCGGCGTTAGATGCGGAGCGCTTCCTCGACGCCGAAGGCGCCTCGCGGCGGGACTAGAACCGTGGCCCAGCCCCGGAGCCTACCCTGGCTCCCCGAGGCCCCTCGGGCCTTTCCCTCGCCGGCTCAGGCGGGCCCCGATGGGCTCCTTGCGGCCGGCGGCAGCCTTGATGTCTCTACGCTCCGTCGGGCCTACGGTGCGGGTATCTTCCCCTGGTTCGACGAAGATGCCCCCATCCTCTGGTGGAGCCCGAATCCCCGCGCCGTCCTTCTTCCTTCGGCCCTTCGCATTCGTCGAAGCTTGCGTAAAACCCTGCGCCACGGCGGCTTTCACTGCACCATGGATGAGGCCTTTAAGGCCGTCGTCGAGGGATGCGCCGCGCCCCGCCGGGATGGGGGTGGCACCTGGCTCACGGAAGAGATGCAGGCGGCTTACGGCGCCGCCCATGATGCAGGCTTGGCCCACAGTCTGGAGGTATGGAAAAACGGCACCCTTGCCGGAGGCCTCTACGGTATGGCCTTAGGCCGCTGCTTCTTTGGAGAGTCCATGTTTAGCACGGTGCGCGATGCGTCAAAGGTCGGCCTTGTCCACCTCTGCGGCCAGCTTGCCGCCTGGAACTTCGCCCTCCTAGACTGCCAAGTCGGTAATCCCCATACGGAATTTCTCGGCGCCCGGCCCCTCGCCCGGGATGCCTTTCTTCGCATTGTGGCGGGACTGACGGGCCAGGAAAGCTTGGCCCCCCAAGGCCCCTGGACTCTGCGCTGGAGCGCCGTGCTAGGCTCGGAGGGTTGAGGAGCCGAATATGACGGACCTGTCGGAACTGAGATTTTTTGCCACCCCGCCCCACCCCTGCAGCTATTTGCCTGGGGAGTCGGCCACCACGGTATTTCTCGACCCCGCGGCACCCCTCGACCAGGCGCGCTACAGCGCGCTCTCCCGCCTCGGCTTTCGCCGCAGCGGCGTTCACCTTTACCGTCCCCATTGCACGCAGTGCACGGCCTGCATTCCCCTTCGCGTGGTGGCCGAGGCCTTTCGTCCGCACCGACGCCATCGCCGCGTGCTCAAGCGCAATGCCGATCTCACTTTTCGCGAGGTTCCGGCTCGGGCGACCGACGAGCACTACGCCCTCTACGCACGCTATATCACCGAGCGCCATCGCGACGGGGACATGTACCCCCCAACGCGCGATCAGTTCGAAAGCTTTCTACTCAGCGCCTGGGCCGAACCCCGGTGCCTAGAGGTGCGCCTTGGCACCCGGCTCCTTGGGGCGGCGATCACGGACCGCCTCGATGATGGGTTGGCCGCGGTGTACACCTACTTCGATCCCGATGAGAAGGATCGAAGTCTGGGCACCTTCGCCATCTTGAACCAATTAGCCTGGTGCCGCCGGGAGTCCCTGCCCTACCTCTATCTTGGCTACTGGATTCGCCGAGCCGACAAGATGCGTTACAAGCACGAATACCAACCCTGCGAGCTTCGCTTAGGCGAACGCTGGGTATCCCTGGGACGGCCTCAGGGCGCCACTCCCTAGGCTTTTGCGTCTTTCCGCCGCATGCGGCAGAATTGCGCGCGTTTTGCGCGTTGCGCGAAAACATTCGGCGCCCCTGGCGCGTTGCTGACGAGGCCCCAAACGGCATGGCCAAAGAAGAACAGATCGAGATGGAAGGCACCATTGTCGATACGCTCCCGAATACGATGTTTCGGGTAGAGCTCGACAATGGGCACGTGGTAACGGCTCACATCTCGGGAAAGATGCGGAAAAACTACATCCGGATTCTCACCGGGGACCGGGTGAAGGTAGAACTCACCCCCTACGATCTCAGCAAGGGTCGGATCACCTACCGCGAACGCTAGGTGCTCCGGCGGCTTCCCGGCCCCTAGGCCGGGACCGCTTCCCCTTCGACCTCAAGCGCAAGCTCCCCATCCCGCGCCGTGATGTGCACCACCCCACCCTTCTCCGCTAGGCGGCCAAAGAGCAGATCCTCGGCCAGGGGCCGCTTGATCTTGTCCTGAATCAGGCGCTGCATGGGGCGAGCCCCCATCTTCTCGTCGTAGCCTTCCTTTGCGAGCCAGGCCCGCGCGGCCTCGTCGACCTCAAGGGTAACGCGCTTCTGATCGAGCTGGGCCTGAAGCTCTGTGAGGAGCTTATCCACCACCGTTTCAATGACGGACGGTGATAGGGGCGCAAACTGCACGATGGCGTCGAGCCGGTTGCGGAACTCCGGGGTGAATAGTTTCTTGATGGCTTCCATGCCGTCGTGGCGCACGTCCTGCTCAAGGAAGCCGATGGATCCCCGGCTCATATCTACGGCGCCCGCGTTGGTGGTCATGACCAAAATAACGTTGCGGAAATCAGCGCTCCGGCCGTTGTTATCCGTGAGCCGGCCGTTGTCCATCACCTGGAGTAAGAGATTGAATACGTCGGGATGCGCCTTCTCGATTTCGTCGAGCAGCAGCACGCTGTGCGGGTGCTTGCTGATGGCTTCCGTGAGGAGCCCGCCCTGATCGAAGCCCACATAGCCCGGAGGGGCGCCAATGAGCCTAGATACGGTGTGCCGTTCCATGTACTCGGACATATCAAAGCGGAGCAGCTCCACCCCAAGGACATGGGACAGCTGGCGACACACCTCCGTCTTCCCCACCCCCGTGGGGCCCGCGAAGAGGAAGGAGCCGATGGGCTTGCGCTCCTCCTTGAGCCCGGCCCGGGATAGCTTGATGGCGGAGGCCAGGGTATCAATGGCTTCATCCTGTCCGAAGACGGTCATGCGCAGCTTTTTGTCGAGATCGCGCAGAGATTCCTTATCGCTGCTATTCACCTGCTGGGAGGGAATGCGAGCAATCTTTGCCACCACCTGCTCCACATCGGCAGCGCCAATGGACTTCTTTTGCCTTGAGGCCGGAAGGAGCTTCTGCGCAGCGCCCGCCTCGTCAATGACGTCAATGGCCTTGTCGGGAAGGAAGCGGTCTGAGATATAGCGCGCGGAAAGCTCCGCGGCGGCCCGCAGGGCCTTATCGGTATAGCGAAGCTGGTAGTGATCCTCGAAGCGGGATTTCAGCCCCTTCAAGATTTTAATGGTGTCCTCGACGTCCGGCTCCACCACGTCAATTTTCTGGAAGCGTCGGGACAGGGCCCGATCCTTTTCGAAAATGCCCCGATATTCCTGATAGGTGGTGCTCCCCATGCAGCGCAGCTCGCCGCTGCTCAGCAGGGGCTTCAAGAGGTTGGAGGCATCCATGACGCCCCCGGAGGCCGCGCCGGCGCCGATGATGGTGTGGATTTCGTCGATAAACAGGATGGCCTTATCTCGGGCTTGGAGATCGGAGAGCACGCTCTTTAGGCGCTTTTCGAAATCCCCGCGGTACTTAGTACCCGCTAGCAAGGCGCCAAGATCTAGGGAGTACACCTCGCTGCCCTTGACGATATCCGGCACCTGGCCGTCCACGATGCGCTTCGCGAGGCCCTCGGCGATCGCCGTTTTCCCGACGCCCGCTTCCCCCACCAGGAGGGGGTTATTCTTGCGTCGCCGGGTGAGAATCTGCACCACCCGCTCGACCTCTTCGTCCCGCCCCACGAGGGGGTCAATACGCCCCGCCTTGGCTTGTTCGTTTAAGTTGCTAGCAAAGGCTTCGAGGGCGCCGGCTCCCGCGGGCTCAGCGCTTTCCTGGGCCTCTTCCGCTTCCTCCCGCTCCTCCCCTTCTCCTTCGCTGTCCTGGATCTTGGAGATCCCGTGGGCAATGTAGTTGACGATGTCGATGCGGGCGATGTCCTGAAGCTTTAGGAAGTAGACCGCTTGGCTTTCCTGCTCGCTGAAGATAGCCACGAGCACATTGGCCCCGGTGACTTCCTTGCGCCCGGAAGATTGGACGTGAAAGACAGCCCGCTGCAGCACCCGCTGAAAGCCGAGGGTGGGCTGGGTTTCCCGCTCCTCCGCGTCCTCGGGAAGCACCGGCGTGGTGCTGTCGATGAACTCCGCAAGTTCGCCCCGAAGCCGGTCGATATCCGCCCCCACGGCGCGAAGCACTGAACGGGCCGCCGCATTGTCGAGGAGCGCCAGAAGCAGGTGCTCGACGGTCATAAATTCGTGCCGCTTTCCCCGGGCCTCGCGGAAAGCGTTATTTAGGGTCGTTTCTAGGTCTTTGCTGAGCATACTGCACTGCTCCTGTGGTCGCGCCCGTTAGTCGGCCATCTCAACCTGAGATAACAGGGGATGGTTATTCTCCTG
>RGAU01000102.1 GCA_009919975.1 Gammaproteobacteria bacterium | reverse complement strand
GCCTGCACGGTATTGGCAAAGGTGAAGAAGGCCGTTGAATCGCCGCGCTGGGGGAAAAGTCGCTCGAGCGTGAGGCTTTGCTCATAGCGGAGCATTTCCTCTAAGCGCTCTCGCACCACGTAACGGCGCGTGGGGCCGTAGATGGCGTCACTCACCGTTTTGTCGTAGGCCGATACGCTCTTGGCGATGGTGCCCGCAGCGCCGCCAACGCGATAAAACCACCGCGCCACTTCCTGCCCCGCGCCGATTTCCGCGAAGCTGCCGTAGCGGCCCATATCTAGATTAATCGCGAGTGCTTTTTCGTTTGTGCGCGTTGGCCGATCCACCCAGAGTCCCCTCAATCCGTGAGTCCCTATTCTGCCAGCGCTCCATGAACCTTTCCTGTCTGGCTCCTCCTTGCTTTCCAAAATCGTTAGCGCCCGTTACGAAAACGACCATCGGTCCTGCCCTCCCGCGGACCAAGCGGACAAACCTTGGGGGTAAGGCCTCTACGGCCTAGGGTCTTTCGATCACCTTATGGAGACCGATCATATGAAATCCCTTTCTCTTCCCTTACTCAGCCTCCTGGGACTCCTCGCCCTGCCCCTGCACGCCGCCGCGTCGGAGGAAGAGGTGCTGGCCTTTTTGAAGGACTACAGTGCCCTCGAGGGCGATCTCGATGCCCAGAGCCGCTACATTCGCGATGACCGAGTCTGGATTGCGGTAAGCCGTTGGGCCCACGGTCCCGACTTCATGGCCTGGCAAGAGGCACAAAGGGATCACCGTGCCAAGCAAACTGACGGGCAAGGCGACACCTACCACGTCCAGATGGAGTCCCCAATCATTCGGGTCTATGGAGACACCGCCGTGGCGGGGAAGGTCGCTCGGGGGTCCTTCAGGTGCTTCGCGAGATCCCCATAAAGAGGACGGCGAATATCTCGTTCGGTGAAAACCCAGCGCCCCTCCACCTTGGCGAAGCTGTCGAAATATTCCCCGGTAAAGATCGTTCTGAGCGGATCCCCCGGGACCTGCTGAAAAACGGTGACGTAGGAATGCCCCTCGGCGCGATGACCTTCCGGATCCACGCGGATCGCGATATTGGTGACCACGTGCTTGGTCCTTGGCGTTCCATCCTCGTAAACAATGACGTTGTTTGCGGACGCCGGTGCGGGGGCCTCGCCCTCAACCAGCCACCTCGCCCGGGCCATCAGCGCCCGAAAGGCGTCCCAGGTGCCGCCGTCGATTGCTCTGCAGTAGGCCAGCATTAAGGCTTCGATTTCCTCTCGGTCACTCATAGCGCCCTCCCGGGCCCGCTGATCGCATGTAGAGCTTACGCCTTTGACGCCGCAGCGGCGCCTATGGTGCTATGCACGCCCGGCTAAGGAGCACGACCATGGGCGCAATCCAAGCCACCGTTTTTTCCCCCGACCCCCTCTGGGCTCGTATTACGGAGGAAGCTGAGGACGCCGTTCGGCGCGAGCCGCTTATGGGCGGCTTTATCCACGCCTGCATCCTGCATCATCGCTCCCTCGCCAAGGCCCTCAGCTATCGCTTCTCCGCCAAGCTGTTCTCCCACGAGATGCCCGCCGTACTGCTGCGGGAGATCGCGGAAGAGGCCTATGGGGAAACGCCGGAGCTGTTGGAGATCGCCCAGGCCGATCTTGCCGCGGTGGTAGAACGGGACCCCGCCTGCCACCGCTTTATCCAGCCCCTCCTTTACTTCAAGGGCTATCAGGCCCTTCAAGCGCACCGCCTGGCCCATTGGCTTTGGCTTCGGGAACGCTTTGATTTGGCCTACTTCATTCAGATGCGGGTGAGCGAAATCTTTAGCCTCGACCTCCACCCGGCCGCGCGGCTGGGGCGAGGCCTCCTCATTGACCACGCCCATGCCCTGGTCATCGGGGAAACCGCCGTGGTGGGGGATAACGTCTCCCTGCTCCATGACGTCACCCTCGGCGGTACGGGAAAGACCGGCGGAGATCGCCACCCCAAAATCGGTAACGGGGTCATGATCGGCGCCGGGGCCAAGGTCCTCGGCAACATCACCATCGGCCACTGCTGCCGCATTGCCGCGGGCTCCGTGGTCTTAAGCGACATTCCACCTTGCAAGACCGTGGCTGGGGTTCCGGCCAAGGTGGTGGGAGAAGCGGGCTGCGCCGAGCCCGCCCTGGAAATGGATCAGCTGCTCACCGATCTTGCCCGGGATAACGCCTAAAGCTCATCGAAGGCGTCGGCGTCACTCCGGGCTTCCCGCAGCAGCCAAGCCAAAAACTGATCACTGGCTCCGCCAAGCTCCCGCTCCGGGGCCTGAAGCACGTAGTAGGCAGACTTCACGGGCGCGGCACCATCGGGAAAGAGGCTCACGAGCCGGCCGGCCCTAAGATCGTTCTGCGCGAGGGTGCGCTTCGCAAGCGCGACCCCCCGCCCCGCCACGGCGGCATCGATCACCAAAGCCGATTGGTTAAAGCGCGGCCCGCCCCGTACGGATATGCCTCGAAGCTTACGACCGCGAAGCCAGGTGGCCCAGTCTGCGCCATCCACTTCGCTTTCCGGAGACGCATCGTGAAGCAGGGTCTGCCCCGCCAGCGCCTCGGGGCTCGGAATGGGCGACCGGGCGAGGAGGTCCGGGCTGCAGACGGGCAGCACTTCTTCCTGAAGCAGGAGGACCTGCTCCCCCCTGGGCCCAGCGCCAGGCCCGTAGCGAATGGCCAAATCTGCGGCGCCGCGACCGAGATCCACCTTGGCGCTATCCGCGGACACCCAAACCTCGAGCTCCGGGTGGGCCTCTTGGAAGCGGAAGAGCCGGGGCGCCAACCATTTGCCAGCGAAGGACGGCGCAACGCTCACCGTCAAGCGATCGCGCTTCGCGGTCTGGCGCATGAGCGCCACGGCCCGGGCCAGCTGATCAAAGGCCTCACCGGCCAAGGCCGCGGCCGCCAGCGCCGCGTCCGTGGGCACAAGCGTCCGCCCCTCCCGGCGAAAGAGCGACACGCCTACCACGGTCTCGAGCAAGCGCACCTGCTGGCTGACCGCCCCGGGAGTAACGGCGAGGGCCTCCGCGGCCTGGGCCATGGAGCCAAGACGCACCACGGCTTCGAAGGCGCGCAAGGCATTGAGCGGGGGGAGGCGATGATTGGCCGACATATTCAATAGTTTTTCTAATGTGTTAGTCCAATAATCATCGGTTGTACGGCAGCTTTCAAGAAGAAAAATTAGCGCATTCCCTTTAGCCATTCAGGATCGCGCCCATGCAGACCTTCCCCGCCGCCCTCCCCCTTGCGGGAAAAACCATCGTGGTGACCGGCGCTGGCCCCATGGCTGAGGCGAAACTTCGCCTGTTCCTTACGAGCCCCGCGCGTCTGAAATGGCTTGCCGGAGACGGGGTGTCCCCGCCTGGCTTCGCAGGACGGGTGGAAAGCCGTCCCCAGGCCGCCCAGGCAACGGACTTCGCCGGCGCCGCCCTCGTGTTCATTGCCGAAGCCGATCCAAGCGCCCGGCGTCAGCAGGCGCGCTGGGCTCGAGACGCCGGCGCCCTCGTGAATCTGGTGGACGAACCGGCGGGCTCCGACTTTCAAACCCCGGCCCTCGTGGATCGAGACGAGGTGGTGGTGGCCATTGCCACCGGGGGCGCGGCCCCCGTGCTTTCCGTGGATCTTCGCGGCGCCATCGAGCGTCTTCTTCCGCCGCGCATCGGCCGCCTCGCCGCCCTAGCCCGGGAAATGCGGAGTACGGTTAAGCGTGTCCTTGGGGACTTCGAGGCCCGCCGCGCCTTCTGGGAGCGCGTGCTTCGGGGCCCCGCACGGGATCTGGCCCTAGCCGGGGACCAAGAGGGGGCCCGCCGCGCCTTCCTCGATACGCTGAATCGTCCGGAAGCCCCCCAGGAAGGCGTGGTCCATCTGGTCGGCGCCGGGCCGGGGGACCCAGAGCTCCTCACCCTTCGCGCCGCGCGGCTCCTTCGGGAAGCGGACGTGATCATCCATGACCGCCTGGTCAGCTCCGAGGTCCTCGACCTGGCTCGTCGTGATGCCCGGCGTATCGACGTGGGTAAGGAGCGAAATCACCACCCCGTGCCCCAGGAAACCATTGAAGCGCTGCTCGTCGAGGAGGCCCAAAAGGGCCAGCGGGTGGTCCGCCTAAAGGGCGGTGACCCCTATATCTTTGGCCGCGGCGGAGAAGAGGTCGCCGCGCTCCGCGCGGCGGGCATCCGGGTGGAGGTAACGCCAGGCATCTCCGCTGCCCTCGCCGCCGCGGCCTCCAGCCAAATTCCCCTCACCCATCGCGGGCTTGCATCCTCCGTGACCCTAGCCTCCGGCGTCGGTCGTCGCGGCGGCCCCACCCCAGAGCTTAGAGCGCTGATTGAGGGTACGGGCGCGCTCTATATGAGCGTGGATGCGGCACCCCGCATCCAGAGCCAGCTTCTTGCCCTGGGGCGCGCCGGTGCTACCCCCGTCGCCGTGGTGGAACACGCCTCCCAGGACCAGGAGCGAACGATCTACTGCACCCTAGCCACGCTGGCATCGACGGTGGACTCGGAGGCCATCACCGGGCCCGCGATGATCTTCCTCGGGGAAGCGGTCACTCTCGGCGCCGCTTATGCACCGGCGCCCGAGCGGGCGCCCCAACGGGAGGCCCAGCGCGCATGAAGCTCATCACGGCGAATCATCTTAAAACCGGCCGGGTGATCTACTACCAGGCCAACCCCGCGGGCTGGACCAAGGATCCGGAGGCAGCCACGGCGTTCCATGACGAAGTCGCCGAAGCTCAACTCGACGCTCTAGAGCGTGCCCCCGGCGATGCCCTTGGCCCCTACCTCATTCCCCTTTCCAACAAAGGTCTTGGGGGGCAGAAGTGGCGACGGGAAAGCTTGCGCCATCGTGGGCCCAGCGCCGGCACCACGTTGCGTCTTCACGAGGAGCCCCGCTGATGTATCGCTATCGCGACGACGAAACGGCGCTGGTGCTTGAGCGCATCGAGGAATTCGAGGATCAAATCGCCCGGCGTTTGTCCGGCGAGCTCTCCGAGGACGCCTTCAAGCCCCTGCGGCTCATGAACGGGCTTTACCTCCAGCTTCACGCCTACATGCTGCGCGTCGCCATCCCCTACGGAACCTTGGATACGGCGCAGCTTCGGGCCCTGGCGCGCATCGCCGAGCGCTTTGACCGGGGCTATGGCCACTTCACGACCCGGCAGAACCTCCAGTTCAACTGGATCGCGCTTACCGAGGTGCCTGCGATCCTTCGGGAACTCGCCGAGGTCGGGCTCCATGCCATCCAAACCTCCGGGAACTGTATTCGGAACGTCACCGCCGATCCCTTTGCGGGGGCGGCGGCGGACGAGCTCGAGGACAGCCGTCCCTGGGCCGAGCTCCTTCGCCAGTGGTCAACCTTCCACCCGGAATTTTCCTTCCTACCGCGAAAATTCAAGATCGCCGTCAACGGCGCTCGGGAAGATCGGACCGCCCTGCGCTTCCACGATATTGGCCTTCAGTGGGTTCGGGGCCCGGAGGGCGCCGGTGGCTTTGAGGTGTGGGTCGGCGGTGGCCAGGGGCGAACGCCGCGGGTAGCTCGCCGGCTTCGGGCCTTCCTGGCCCCTGAGGATCTGCTCAGCTACCTGACGGCTCGATAGCCTGGGCCTTGAGGCCTTCCGGGAGGAGGTCGAGGCCTGCTGGGCGAGCCTACCCAAGGGCTCCCTGACCCTCCCCGAAGGGGAGCGGGACCGGGTGAAAAGCTTCTTTCCGCCGCCCCCAGCGGCAGAGGACGCCCCCCTGCCCTACCTCGGCCCACCGGCCTTCGTGCAGTGGCTCAAGGTGAATCGCCGGGCCCACCAACGGCCAGGGCTTGCCAGCGTGGTGGTATCTCTAAAGCCCATCGGCGGGACCCCCGGTGATGCCACCACGGCGCAAATGGTAGGCCTCGCCGACCTGGTCGATCGTTACGGCTTCGGAGAGCTTCGCGTGAGCCCGGAGCAGAATCTGATCCTGCCCCACATACGCAACGGGGATCTTCTTGCCCTCTGGGAAGGGCTAAGCGACCTCGGATTGGCCACGGCCAATCACAATCTGGCGACGGACATCGTGGCGTGCCCGGGCCTGGATTACTGCAATCTCGCCAACGCCCGAGCCATTCCCCTAGCCCAAGCCCTGTCCCTGGCCATCGAGAGCGCCGGGCTCAGCGACGTTGCGGGCACGCTGCGCATCAAGCTGTCGGGGTGCATCAACGCCTGCGGCCATCACCACATCGCCGACCTCGGAATTCTCGGGGTGGATAAGCGGGGGGAAGAGTTCTATCAAATCACCCTCGGGGGTCGCGCCGGGGAGGAGGCGGCCGTGGGGGAGATTAGCGGGCCGAGCCTCTCGGCGGACGCCGTCCCCCCGGCCGTGGTGCGCGTCCTGCGCGCCTACCTCGCCCTTCGCAAGCCCGGGGAGCCCTTTGCCCACGCCCTACAACGCCTTAGCCATGATCCCTTCAAGGAGGCCCTCTATGACCGCGCTGCTGCTTAGGACAGAGGGCGCCCCCGCGCCGGAGCTGCCCACCCTTCCCCAGGTGCCGGGGGAAACCTTGTGGTCGACCCTCGGGCCAGAAACGCTGGCGGCCCCGGCGCTCGAAATCGCCTTCCCAAGCTTCAAGGACGGCCGGGGCTTCACCCTGGCCCGGGAGCTTCGGGATCGGCTCGGCTACCAGGGCTGGCTTCGCGCCAGCGGTGACCTGCTTCCCGATCAGGCTACCCACCTCCGGGACGTGGGCTTCGATGACGTCCTCATCAACGAGAACAGCACCGCCGCCTGGGAGCGGGCTGCAATGCGCTTCAAGCAGAGACTACAGCGCGTTGCCGCCCATGATCACCGGGCGCGGGGCCTCTCCGGCGATACGGTGGAAGGTCTCAACGCCCATTTCGCTACCCTTGAAACGGAGGCGATTCTTGAGGAGAGCCTTCTCCGGCGCTGGCCCGGGGCCATCGCCGTACTGTCCTCCTTTGGCGCCGAGGCTGCGGTCACGCTGCACCTGGCGGCTCAGCTTGATCGCTTCATCCCAGTCCTGTTCCTCGATACGGGAAAGCTCTTCCCGGAAACCCTTGCCTATCAAAAGGCGCTCGCCCGACGCCTCGGCCTTGGCAACATACGCCTCATCAAGCCCGCGCCCGCAGCCCTCGCCGCAGCCGATCCCCTTGGCGATCTCTGGACCCGGGACTGCAACGCCTGCTGCGCCCTGCGGAAGGTGGCACCGCTCGCCCCGGAAGCGGAGGCCTTTGCGGTCCTCATCACCGGCCGTAAGCGCGTGCATGGTCATGAACGGGAAAGCCTCCCGGTGCTAGAGCGACAGGGCGCCCAGCTCCGCCTCAATCCCCTGGCGGCCTGGAGCGAAGCAAAGGTGGAGGCATACTTTCAGCGCTTTGATTTGCCGCGCCATCCCCTGTGGGCCGAAGGGTACCGATCCCTGGGCTGCGCGCCCTGCACAGCCCCCGCCGGGGCCGCCGGGCCTCGCTCCGGGCGCTGGGCGGGACTGGAGAAAACAGAGTGCGGGATCCACCGACCCCAGGTCATTACGGTAAGGTAGGGCCCTACCGGGAGAGGACACGTCGCTCATGATTCATCGCAGTATTCTCGATCTGATAGGCAACACCCCCCTGCTTCGCCTAAACGGCCTCTCGGAAGCGACGGGATGCGAAATCCTGGGCAAGGCGGAGTTTCTAAACCCCGGCGGTTCGGTGAAGGATCGGGCGGCGCTGAACATCATTCGGGAAGCGGAGGCGGATGGCAGCCTTCGCCCCGGCGGCACCATCGTCGAAGGCACGGCAGGGAATACGGGCATTGGCCTCGCCTTGGTCGGCGGCGCCCTGGGCTACGAGGTGATCATTGTGATGCCCCGCACCCAATCCCAGGAGAAGAAGGACACGGTGCGGGCTTTTGGGGCGACGCTCATCGAAGTCGATGCGGCGCCCTTCTCGAGCCCGAACCACTTCGTGCACTACTCCCGAAGCCTTGCGGAACGCCTCGCAGCAGAGCGCCCCGCCGGCGCTATCTGGGCCAACCAATTCGACAATCTTGCCAATCGCCGCGCCCACGAGCGCACCACGGCGCCGGAAATCTGGGAGCAAACGGAAGGACAGGTAGACGCCTTCATTTGCGCCGCGGGCACCGGGGGCACCCTTGCGGGCACCGCAGCGGGGCTTCGAGCCTTCAATCCCGACATCAAGATCGGCGTCGCCGATCCCGCGGGCGCTTCCCTCTTCAGCTACTACACGACCGGGGAACTCGCGAGCGAAGGCAGCTCCATCACGGAAGGCATTGGGGTGGGCCGCATCACGGGAAACCTTGAAGGCCTACGCGTGGATCACGCCTATCGTATCGAGGATCACGAGGCCCTCCCCCTGCTCTTTGATTTGGTGAACAGCGAAGGTCTCTCCCTTGGCGGCTCTGCGGCGCTGAACCTCGCCGGGGCCGTGCGCCTAGCCAAGGACCTTGGGCCTGGGCACACCATTGTCACCATGCTCTGCGACCTCGGCACGCGCTACGCCTCCCGGCTCTTCAACGCCGAATTCCTCGCCAGCAAGGGGCTGCCGACCCCGCCCTGGTTCGACCGCGCCTAGGAGCCGATGCCTCTGGGACCGCGGCGCCTAGGCGGGACGCAGGCGCGGGGTCGCCATGCGAATGGGACTCGGCTCTGCCGCGGGCGCGCCCGGATCGAAGAAGGGCACATCCCCACCCACCGTCACCCGGTGACCGAGCCGCTCCTCGGGCCAGTAATCCCAGAGGGCATAGTGCTGGAGGCAGCGGTTGTCCCAGAAGGCCGTGTCAAAGCGTTCCCAGCGGAAGCGGATCTGAAACTCCGGACGCTCCACATGACGTAGCAG
>RGAU01000101.1 GCA_009919975.1 Gammaproteobacteria bacterium | reverse complement strand
TGCGCGGCTAGGGGAAGACAGCTGCTCGGGGCTGCGCACCCAGGATGATCCTCGGCCCGAGCGCAGCACCACCACCCTTCGCCCTCGCTTTGCCCCGAGCCCCCGAGGCGCCAAAGGCCAGACCGAAGGCGGGGCCAAGGCGCGGGAAGAGACCTTCGAGGCCCGGCCCTTGGAAGGCGCCGGCTGGCGTCGCAGCCCCCGGCCCCTCTGGCTCCTCCCCCGCCCCCAGCGCCTTTCCGGCGCTGGGGCCCAGCCTCGCTACCGGGGCAAGGCTCTGCAGCTACGCCAGGGCCCGGAGCGCCTCTGCTACGGCTGGTGGGACCACACGGCGGAAGGTCCTGGCTCACCCCGGGACTACTGGGTCGCCCAGGCCCCCCAGGGGCCCTGGCTATGGATCTTCCAGGATAGCGCCAGCGAGGCCTGGTACCTCCACGGGCTCTTCGCCTAAGCACGCCCATGGCCGGCTACGCGGAGCTCCACTGCCTGACCCACTTCAGCTTTCTGCGCAGCGCTGCGGATCCGGAGCGGCTTGCGGAGCGCGCTAAGGCCCTGGGCTACGCAGCCCTGGCGGTCACCGACGAATGCTCCGTGGCTGGGGCCGTGCGCATGCACCAGGCCTGCCAGGCCGAGGGCCTAAAGCTCATCGTAGGCAGCGAATTCACCCGGGGCGCTTTGCAGCCTCATTACGCAGGCTCGCCGGCGCTGCGAAAAGGGCCACTACCGCTTAAGCCTCCGGGACCTCACGGCCCAGCGCACGGCCCAGAACCTAGCCCTTTGGCTTCCCGATCCAACGCGCAGCATGGAAGCACAGCGGCCCTGGGGGGAGGCCCTGAAGGCAGCCTTCCCGGCGCGCCTCTGGCTGGCCCTGGGATGCTTTGATGAGGGGGACGACGTCGCGCGCTACCACCAGGCCTACGCCCTCGGGCAGGCCCTCGCCCTCCCCCTCACCGTCGCCGGGGACGTGCGCCTAGTCACGCCGGAGGATAAGCCCCTCCACGACGTGCTCACGGCCATCCGTCTGGGCCGCCCCGTGGCCAGCCTCGGCTCGGCCCTACATAGCAACGGGGAGCGCCACCTCCAGCCCTGGGCCACCCTTCAGCGTCGCTACCCTCCCGAGCTCCTGGCGGAAACGCTGCACATCGCCGACCGCTGCCACTTCTCCCTGGCTCAGCTGCGCTATGAATATCCCGAGGAGCTCGTCCCCCCGGGGCAAACGCCGAGCAGCCACCTCCGGAGCCTCACCTTCGCCGGCGCCGCCGAGCGCTGGCCCAGCGGTATTCCCGACCGCGTAACCGGGCAGCTTGAGCACGAGCTCACACTCATCGAGGCCCTGGGCTACGAGTACTTCTTTCTCACCGTCTACGACATCGTGGCCTTCGCCCGCAGCGAGGGCATCCTGTGCCAGGGCCGGGGTTCCGCCGCCAACTCCGCCGTGTGCTATTGCCTGGGCATCACGGAAAGGAGCGCAACGAGCCTCCGGACATTGATGTGGATTTTGAGCATCAGCGCCGGGAAGAGGTCATCCAGTACATCTACCGGAAATACGGCCGGGACCGGGCCGCCCTCGCCGCCACGGTGATCGCCTATCGCCTGCGCAGCGCCCTCCGAGACGTGGGAAAGGCCCTGGGCTTTGAAGCCGCCTTCATCGAAAAGCTCGCCCGCCAGGCCCGGGGCTGGGAACGCAGCCGGGGCCTTCCCGAACTCTTCAGCGCCTGCGGCGCCGATCCCAGGGCGCCAGCGTTACGGCGCTACCAGGCCCTCGTCACCCAGCTCCTCGGGGTGCCTCGCCATCTCTCCCAGCACGTGGGGGGCTTTGTGATCTCCCGGGGGCCCCTGGCGGAGCTGGTCCCCGTGGAAAACGCGAGCATGGCGGAACGCACGGTGATCCAGTGGGATAAGGACGACCTGGAGGCCCTGGGCCTCTTGAAGGTCGATGTGCTGGCCCTGGGCATGCTGAGCGCCCTGCGCCGTAGCCTCGAGCTTCTGGCGCCCCTGCGGGAGGGGCCCCGGAGCCTGGCCGATATCCCCCGGGAGGACCCAGACACCTACGCCATGCTCCAGCGGGGCGATGCCCTGGGGGTCTTTCAGGTGGAGTCCCGGGCCCAGCTCGCCATGCTGCCCCGGCTGAAGCCCGCCTGCTTTTACGACCTGGTGGTAGAAGTGGCCATCGTGCGCCCCGGGCCTATCCAGGGGGACATGGTCCATCCCTACCTGCGCCGACGCCAAGGCCTGGAAGCGGTGGACTACCCCAACGCGGCGGTGCGCGAGGTGCTCGAGCGTACCCTTGGGGTGCCCATCTTTCAGGAACAGGTTATCAAGCTGGCCATGGTGGCCGCGGGCTTTAGCGGCGGCGAAGCCGATGCTTTGCGCCGGGCCATGGCCGCCTGGAAACGGCAGGGGGGGCTGAGCCATTTCCGGGACAAGCTGCTCCGGGGCATGCGGGAGCGAGGCCATGACGAAGCTTTCGCGGAGCGGCTCTTCGCCCAAATTCAGGGCTTTGGGGAATACGGCTTCCCCGAGTCCCACGCCGCCAGCTTTGCCGTGCTCGTGTACTGCTCCGCCTGGCTCAAGCGCCACGAGCCCGCGGCCTTCTATGCAGGCCTACTGAACAGCCTGCCCATGGGCTTCTACAGCGCCGATCAGCTCCTCCAGGATGCGCGGCGCCATGGCCTCGAGATCCGCCCCGTGGATGTGCAATGCAGCCACTGGGACTACACCCTAGAACCTAGCCCCCAGAGCCCCGGGCCGGGCCAGCGGGGCCCGGGACCCTGGCATTACGACTACGCCTCTCCCCAGGCGGCGCTGCGCATGGGTCTTAGGCAAATCAAAGGCTTGCAGCGCAATTCGGCAGAACGCCTCATTCAGGCTCGGGACACGGGCGGGCCTTTCAAAAGCCTTTCGGAACTACGACGCCGGGCCCAGCTCGACGCCGGGAGCCTCCGTTGCCTGGCCCAGGGGGATGCGCTCCAGGCCCTTACGGGCCACCGGCACCAAAGCCACTGGGCTCGGGCAGCGCTACTCCCCGCTACGCCTCTCCTAGGGGACGAAGCCCCCCGGGACGAGGTCAGCCTTCGCCCGCCTCGTCTGGCGGAGTCGCTCCGGGCAGACTACGAAAATTTGGGGACCACCCTGCGCCCCCATCCCCTAGCGCTCCTGCGCAGCAGGCCCCGCTTCCAGAAGCTCCCCCGGGCCGAGGACCTCCGCTCGCTTCGCAACGGGCGCTTCCTGCGCCTGGCGGGCATCGTCACCGGGCGCCAGCGCCCCGGTACGGCCTCCGGGGTGCTCTTCCTCACCCTCGAGGACGAAACGGGCTTCATCAACGTGATTGTCTGGCCCCGGGTGCTCGAGCGCTTCCGCGCCGTGGTGCTTGGGGCCAGCCTGCTTTACGTAAAGGGGGTGCTTCAACGGGAGGGGGAGGTGATTCACGTCGTGGGCGGCGCCTTCTTTGATGAAAGCGCTCAGCTGGCGGACCTTCCCCTGAAGGCCCGGGATTTTCACTAGTCGCGCCGCACCTGCGTCCTAATAGCCCGCGAGTTGAAGGAACTCCTGCCGAGATTTTTCGTCCTCTCGGAACACCCCCATCATGCGGCTCGTGGTCATGATCACCCCGGGGGTCTCAACGCCCCGGCAGGTCATGCAGCCATGGGTGGCTTCGACGATGACCCCCACGCCGAGGGGTTCGAGGGCCGTCGCGATGCAGTCGGCGATCTCCGCCGTCAGCCGCTCCTGTACCTGGAGGCGCCGGGCAAAGGCGTGCACCACCCGGGCAAGCTTACTGATCCCCACCACCCGGTCCCGGGGCAAATAGCCCACGTGGGCCTTGCCGTGGATCGGCGCTAAATGGTGTTCGCAGTGGGAAACGAAGGGGATATCACGGAGGAGCACGATTTCGTCGTAGCCCCCCACCTGCTCGAAGGTTCTCTCCAGGTAGCGGGCCGGATCCTCGGCGTAGCCCCGGAAGTATTCGAGATAGGCATCGACCACGCGCCGGGGCGTGTCGTGGAGCCCCTCCCGGGTGGGGTCCTCACCCACCCAGCGAAGCAGCGTGCGCACCGCCTCCAGGGCAGCCTCCCGGGCCTCCGGGGAATCATCAGGGGGGGTCATGGGTTCGCTCATCGTCCGTTTGCTCCCTGCAAGGACCGAAGGGGGTTCAGCACGCTTCGAAAATGGCAGCAATGCCCTGCCCGCCGCCCACGCACATGGTTTCTAAGCCATAGCGATCGCCGCGCCGGGCCATGGCGTGAAGCATGGTGGTCATGATCCGGACCCCCGTCGCGCCAATGGGATGGCCCAGGGAAATCCCCGAGCCCTGAATATTCAAGCGTTCCGTGCTCTCAATCCCCAGGCCCTTCATGACCCCCAGCACCTGGCAGGCGAAGGCCTCGTTCAGTTCGATAAGGCCCATATCGTCGAGGGTCAAGCCCGTGCGCTTCATGAGCTTCTCCACCGCCGGCACCGGGCCCAGGCCCATGGTGGCGGGATGGCACCCCGCCGGGGCCCAGCCCACAAGGGTCGCCATGGGGGTCAGGCCCAGGGCCTCAAGCTGATCCTCCGCCACCACCAGGCAGGCTGCCGCCGCATCGTTTTGCTGGCTCGCATTACCCGCGGTGACGACCCCGTCCTTCATCAGGGGCCGAAGCTTAGCCAGCGAATCCACCGTCGTATCGGGACGGAAGCCTTCGTCCTGGGCTACCACCACCGGGTCCCCTTTGCGCTGCGGGACGGAAACGGGCACCACCTCGGCGTCGAAATCGCCCCGGGCCCAGGCCGCAGCGGCCCGGGCATGGCTATCGGCGGCGTAGGCATCCGAGGCTTCGCGGGAGATCCCGCACTCCGTAGCGACGTTCTCCGCCGTTTCGATCATTCCCGAGATCACCCCAAAGCGTTCCACGGGCTGGGAGCGCTCCCGGCCCCGCTCTAGGCGATCGTAAAGGGCCACGTTGCCGGCCCGGGCGCCGCCGCGGAGCGCCGTGGTGTAGTACTCGATGTTACTCATGGACTCCACGCCCCCGGCGAGCACACAATCCGCGGCGCCGGTTTGCACCATCATGGCCGCAGTCACGATGGCCTGAAGGCCCCCGCCACAGCGCCGATCCAGCTGGATCCCGGGCACTTCTAGGGGTAGGCCGGCGGCCAGGGCCGCCCAGCGACCGATGCAGGGTGCCTCGGAGTTGGCATAGCTTTGAGCAAAGACCACGTCTTCAATGCGGGCCGGATCCACGCCGCTCTTGGCCACCACGGCTTTGATGATCTCAGCGCCCAGCACCTCCGCCGGAAGGGCCGACAGGCCGCCAAGGAAGCGTCCCACAGGGGTACGGAGAGGGGTAACAATGGCAGCGCGGCGCATGGGCTTTTCCTGATTGGGTCAACGAAGGAAGGGGTAAAAAACCACGCGGGCGCCTCAGCCCGCGCAGCGATGCGTGAGGCCACGGCCCAGGCCGTCGCCCCCGGGGATGGCGGCTAGCGCGCCGCCTCTGGCCAGGGCGTGCCCTGCTCCCGGCGATCCACGGGCTTCATACCCTGATAGGCAAAGCGCTGCACGCGCTTACCCTCATAGGTTTCCGTGGTGAAGATGTTGCCCTTAGAGTCCACGGCGATGCTGTGCACGCCGAAGAACTGGCCAGGCTGGCGACCCCCATCCCCGAAGGTGGTGATGATCTCGAGTCTTTGCCGATCCATGACGTAGACCCGCTCATTCTTGCCGTCGGCCAGGTAGATGAAGGTCTGCTCCGGATCTGGGGAGAAAGCGATATCCCAGACCGAGCCATCGCCGAGGGTCTTCGGAGCGATGAACTTTTCCTTCACAAAAGTGCCGTCCTTCTTGAACACCTGGATGCGATCGTTCGCCCGGTCACAAACGTAGACCAGCCCGTCGCGGGTGGGCTCAGCGCAATGCACCGGATTCCGGAACTGCTGGGCCGGCGGTTCCTCGGGATTGTAGCGCCCGATGTTCTCGTCGGAGGGGGTATTGCCATAGGCGCCCCAGTAGCGCTTCACCGCGCCGCTGTCGGCGTCTAACACGGCGACGCGCCGGTGGGTGTAGCCGTCGGCGACGTAGGCTTCATTGTCCTCGGCGTCCACCGTGATCTTCGCCACCCGGCCGAAGTATTCCGTGCTGTTGCTGTCCAGCGGGGCCCCGGGCATGCCGTATTGGGCCAGGAACTTACCCTGGCGGGTGAATTTCAGGATGTGGGCATCATTTCTGCCGTTGCCCCCAATCCAGATGTTGTCCTTGTGGTCCACGGTGATGCCGTGATTTGACTCGGGCCAGTCATAGGCCTCCGCCGGCCCCCCAAAGGTGTTCACCAGCGTGCCATCCGGGCTGAACTCCAGAATGTTCGGCGCCGGAATGCAGCACTCCCCCGTGGGGGGATCGGTGAAGGCGCCAATTTCCGTGCGCTCGTTGAAGGACTGGCGCCGGTGGATCACATAAACGTGGTCCCGGGAGTCCACGGCCACGCCAATGGCCGAGCCTAAAATCCAATGATTCGGAAGGGGCTTGGGCCAGAAGGGATCAACCTCAAAGCTCGGCGCCATCACCGCTGCTGCATCCGCTTCCGGTGCCAGCAGGCTGTCGCCCAGCACCGTGAGCCCCAAGGCGCCCGCTAGGACGGCCATACCCCAGCCCTTCTTGCTGACCCACGTTGACCCTGCCATACCCAACTCTCCCCAATGAATTCTGCGCTCAAGCGTATACTGGCCCCTTAACTTTTTCACCTGCCCGCACGGCCCCGGCGGGCCCCAAGGAGGCACCGTGCATCGAGCCCCGCCCATGCCCCGTTTTCTCAGCGGCCTTGCGCTGCTCCTAAGCCTAGCCCTGCCCCTCCGGGCCCATGAGGTGCCGGCGGAGGTGCGCTTAGACTTTTGGGTGCTCGATACCCCTGAGGCGGTGGAGGTCTATGCCCGGGTCCCGGTAGAAGCGCTGCGGGATATCGCCCTGCCCCTCCGGGGTCCGGGCTATCTGGATCTGACCCGCGCAGAGCCATCCCTCCGGGAAGGCATTGATCTGTGGTTGCTCGACGCCCTGACCCTGCGCCGGGACGGCGAGGCCCTGCCCAGGGGAGCGCTCAAGGCGCTGCGCGTCGCCCTACCCAGCGATCAGCGCTTCCTCCGCGGCGCCGAGGGCCTCCCGGCCTACTTTGCCGCCCCGCCCCTGCGGGAAACGGAGGACCTATTCTGGGAGCAGGCCGTGGTGGATGTGGCGCTGCGCTTCCCCCCGGGAGACGGGGCCCTGTCCTTTCAAGCGCCCCTCGGGACCCTCGGCCTCGAAACCCATACGCGCCTGCGCTTTCAGAGCCGGGAGGGGATCCTGCAGCTCTTCGAGTTCACCGGCGATCCCGGGGCGGTCACGCTCAACCCCGGCGCGCTCGCGGCGGCGCTGCGCTTCATTGGCTCGGGCATGGCCCATATCCTAGGGGGGCTCGATCACCTGCTCTTTTTGCTGTGCCTTATGCTGCCCCTCCTTCGCTTAGGACCGCTCCTGGCCGTGGCCACGGCCTTTACCGCCGCCCACAGCCTTACCCTGATCGCCGCGGCCCTTCAGATCTTGCCCACGGCCCCTTGGTTTCCGCCGTTGGTGGAGACGGGCATTGCCGCGTCCATTCTCTTCATGGCCCTGGAGCACGGCCTTCGCCCCAGCACCGATCCGCGCTGGCGCCTCGCCTTTCTCTTCGGCCTGCTTCACGGCTTTGGCTTCGCCTTTATGCTGACGGACGGGCTGCAATATGCCGGGGGCCATGAGCTCCTTGCCCTCCTCGCCTTCAACGGTGGCGTGGAGCTGGGTCAAATAGCCGTGCTCCTGGTCGCCGTGCCCGTCTTGAGGGCGCTTCGCCGGCGCTTCCCGGGCCGGGCCCTCGACTGGGTCCTCATCGCGCTCGTCGGCCACACGGCGCTGCACTGGTGCCTCGACCGCGGGGAGGCGGTAGCGGCCTATGCCCTCACCCTCCCGACCCTCGGGGATCTTTTGTCCGCCGGGGGCCTCCGCTGGCTGGCCCTGATCTTGGCTGCCGCCCTGGTCTATGGAGTGCTCGCGAGCCTCGCCCAGCGGCTAGCCCGCGCCCGGCCCCAGGCTCTATAGTGGCCGGGTCTAGAGGAGGAGACCCCATGCGACAACCATCGATGCTTTTCGCGGCCCTTGCGGCTGCAGCGCTTACCCTGAGCCTCGCGGCGCAGGCCGAAAATAACGCGCCGAACCCCTACACGGCCGAGCGCGGCTGGGGCCAGCTCCCGGAAGGACGTAGCTGGGGGTCGACCAGCGCCATCTACCCGGCCCCCGATGGAAAGACCCTGTGGGTCGCCGACCGCTGCGAACAAAACAGCTGCATCGGGAAGGAAAATCTGGACCCAATCTTCCAGTTCGATCTCGACGGCAACCTGCTGAAGAGCTTCGGCGCCGGCCTCATCACCTGGCCCCACGGGATGTTCGTGGATGCGGAGGGCAACGTATGGGTCACGGACGCCCGCGGCGACGGCACCCGGGGCCACCAGGTATGGAAATTTAGTCCGGACGGCGAAGTGCTCATGACCCTCGGCACCGCGGGGGTGGCTGGAGAAGGGGATTACGTCTTCCACGCCCCGAATGATGTGCTCGTGGCGCCGGACGGCAGCATCTTCGTCGCGGACGGCCACGGCCCGGGGAACAACAACCGCATCGTGAAGTACGATGCCAACGGCAAATACCTTCTGGAATGGGGCGGCACGGGCCGGGACTTCGGTCAGTTTCGCGAACCCCACGCCCTCGCCATGGACTCCGCCGGCCGCCTCTTCGTCGCCGACCGGCACAACAACCGAATCCAAATCTTCGACCAAGAAGGCAAGCACCTGGATACCTGGACCCAGTTCAGCCGAAACAGTGGCCTGTTCATCAAGGACGACATCCT
>RGAU01000011.1 GCA_009919975.1 Gammaproteobacteria bacterium | reverse complement strand
CTCCTCGGCGAGCTCCAAAAGCCAGGCGATCAGGGCCGGATAGGCGGCCTGGTCTAGGCTCAGCGCGAGCCGCCCCCCGCCCTCCGGAGAAAAGCGGTTGAGCGTTAGGCCATGGGCTTGGGCGGAGGCAGCGACGGCGTCGAGGGCCGCATCGCCCTGGGGCGCCGCCTGCTTGCGCTGGGCCAGCGCCGCAGACAGCGCTCCGTAGTTGCTGTTGAGCCAGGTCAAATCATTTTGGGCCTGAGTGAGGGCTCCGGCGGCCCGATCTCGGAAGCTGAGCACGGGATTCACCACCCCCACCCAGAGGAGCACCAGAGCAAGAAAACCCGCGAGCCAGCGAAGGCGCTGCCGGTCGCTAGGACTTTGCTGCTGGAACCACTGCTGCCCCTTCGCGAAGGGTGCGGTGAATTTGAGGAAGGGCGAACTCATCTTAGGGCCTCCCCTGGAGCGTTAAGCGCGCGCGCACGCCCGACTGATCCTGCGTGGCATTTTCCATGGCAACGCCAAGGCCTCCCTCGCTCTGTAGTCGCTGCTGAAGGGTTTGCAGCGAGCCGAGGCTTGCCGTTGTGAGCTCCACCGCCAAGGTGCCCCGGTCTCCCTGGTAGCGAAGCTGATTGATGCGATGTTCGTCGCTCATGGCCCCGGCCAGCGCATCTAGGGTTGGAAGCAGGCCCGCCCCCGAGCGCCCATCGCCCCCGAGCAGCAAGGACAGCTCCCGACGAGGGTTGGGGCTGCGCCCTCCCCGTTCGGGCCAGAGGGTGGCAAAGCGCGCTTCCAGCGCTGCGCGCTGGGCCTCGGCCTGGTGCTGAAGCCAAAGCCCCTCCCCCAGCGTTCCGCCAAGAAGAACCACCGCGAGGGCCGCGGCGAGGCGGCTCGGGGCGCGCCAGGGGCCCAGGCCCTCTCGGGGGCGAACCCGGGCCGGGAAGGGCCCTTGGAGCGCTGCGGGGCTCTTTGGCCCCGGAGCTTGGGGAGAAAGGGTGGGGAGTATTCCCGGGTGGTAGGAGCGCGCACCATAAGCTTGCCCTTCCAGGGCGGCCTGCCAGGCCAGGGGAAGCTCAGGATTCGGGCCGACGACGGTGAGCGTGGCCCCGGTGCCGAGGGCTTCGCCTAGGCCCGTGAGCAGGGCCGGGGTCAGCGCGAGCTGGCGACCCTCTCGAGGATCGAGCCATAGCCCCTCCGCCTCCCCGGTGAGCCAGAGCACCGGCTGGCTTTGGTCGGCAAGGAGGTCACAGAGCGCATAGACCCCGTCCGGTGCCAGGCCCCGGGCTTCGAGCTGGGCCAGATCCTCCGCGAAGGGCGCCTCCCCTAGGGCGAGAACGCCGAGGGTTCCGCCTTCACCCTGCTCCGCGAGGGCCACGTGGAGGGTTTCCAGGGGTTCCGTTAGGTATTCCTCCAGGAGGAAGGGGGCCGCGCGCCGCTGAACGCTCGCGCGCTTCCCGGGCACCGGAAGGTTCAATCGAAGGGCCTGGGACGGGTCGAGGGCCCAGTCGATGCGGGCAGGGGTCAATCCACCCAGGCGCACTTGCAGAGCTTCGAGCCCCAGCCCCGTTTCCGTGGCTTCCGTTGTCCCCTGGCGAAAGGTGAGCTGCCATTGGATAGCCCCAAGGGCGCCCAGGAGGAAAAGATGGTCCGGGCCCATGGCGTTAGCGCTCCTTATCCGTTGAGGGGGATGGCCAGCTGGCAAAGCTCTGGGAGAAATCTCGGCTCATGACCTTCACTTGCCCCGTATTGGGATCCCGGTAGAGCGTGGAGCGTAACGTAAAGGCCCCGTCGAAGGCTTCCACCAGAATTAGGGATTCAAAAAAGAGGCTCCGGGTGGCGAGGACACCCTCCTCCGGGGCGAAGGCCGCCTGGCTGCCAAGCACTGCCCCAACGTCGGGCCAGGGGGGGCTGGGCTGGGCCAGGGGCCACACTTGCTTAGGGTCCAGCCCCGGCGCCAGGGTTGCGAGCACTTCCGGCGGCGCCAGGTTGACGTTGATCCGCTCGAAAGCGGGGGGCAAGGCGGTCACAAAGGGCCGGAGCCGAAGCCACTGGGTTCGGGTTAAGCGCGTACCCTCGGGGATTTCCGTCTCCGTGGGAAAGGGGGTATTGCCTGCGCGCCGCGGCGGCGTTTGATCCCAGTAGTAACCATCTTCCGCGCCCCCCGCCCGCGGGGTCTCATCGCTATCCACCCAATCCGCGACCTGGGAAGCCAGCTGGGGATCGAGTTCAAGCTGGCTGAGGAGACGCCCAAAGCGCTCTAGGGCCGCCGGCGAAGTGAGGTTGTTAACGTTGATCAGGGCGTCCAGAGCCCGACTGCGTCGGTAAAGGGTTCCGGGTCCCTGCGTCCGCTCCTGGGCTGTCCGCCACCCATCCATCACCCCATCCACAGCTTCGGAGGCGGTCAGGTCAGCGCGGAGCTCGGCGCGAAAGCGCGCCTCCTCGCCGAGGACCAGGGCCTTCCGGGTGCTGTAGCGATCCACCTGCCCGGCCAGGGACAGAAGCCGGGCTTGCTGGGTCAGAAGGGTCGTTGCCAGCAGCGCAACCAGGGCCGTCACCAGCAGCATGGTGAGCAGGGCAACGCCCCGGGCCCGTCGCGAAGGTGGACGCCCATGCGCTGCCCGGCTCATCGTCGACGCCTCGTCGCTTGGGGTTCCTCGCTTACCGGTCCCCTGGGCGCCGGATTAGCGGTGGCCGCGTTGGCGCTCGTCAGCTCCGGGAAGCCCTCCGGGAGGCGCCAGAAGCGACTCAGGGTCGGCCCCCAGACCTCCGATTCAAAGGCACACTGCAGGCCCCTCGCCTCGGGCTCTAGCCCATTCTCCGCCCGGGAGGCCAGCATCTGCGGATCAAGGGGCCATTCCCGGTAGCGTTGGCCGTCGCTCGCGAGGACCTCGCAGGTCAGCCCGGTAAGCTCAAGACCGAAGCTCACCTCCCGAGCGTTGGTTTCGGGCAGTTGATCGAGCACGGGCCAATAGCGCCGGATGAGCTCGCCCTTCTCCAGGCGCCAGGCGACGCGCTGGAGCTCCCCGCGCGCCGGGGCGTCCTCGGCTAATCCCTGCTCGCCCCGCCGTCCTGCACGGGTGAGGATGAGCTCGCCGGCGGACAGCGCGAGGGCCGGGAGGGGGTCGCCATAGCGATCGCGCACGGGTCGCTGTACCCACTGCTGAACATCCTGTTCAAAGCGGAATAGGGTTCGCACCAGAGCGCCCAGGGCCGCCTCCCGGGTGCCCAAGCTCTGGCTTTGGGTGACCGCATCGCGCAGGAGCCGCGCCGAAGCGGCGCCAATAATCGCGAAGATGGCGAGGGCCACCAGCACCTCCATGAGGGTGAAGCCTTGGTGCCGGCGGTGAGCGGTCCGGTGGATCATGGCGGGGCCAGCCAGGACGAGGACAGGCTGGCGGCGGGGGATCCTTGGTCCCCAGCGGGCCAAACCCGAAGTTCGACGGAGAAGAGTCCGGGGAGATCCGTGGGTTTCGTTTCTGCCTCTAGTCTCCAGCGACGCCCGGCAAAGAGCGCTTCTCCCTGTCGTCGTCCCGGGCTTGCCCCCTCCTCAAAGTCCAGGCCCCAGCGCTCCAGCGTATTGCTCGCGAGATAGGTTGCGAGGATGCGTGTCTCCGCCTGGCCCTGAACCATGGCGCGGTCCCCAAGGCGCCCCTGCAGGGTCAGCATGGCCAGGGCGAACACCGCAAGAGCGACCAGGACTTCAACCAGGGTAAAGCCCCTTCGTCGAGCCCTAGCCATGGGCCGCCCCCTCCAGCACCACGGCGGCAAAGCGCGTGCTTGCCGGTTTCTGCGATTCCGGAGCCTCGAGTTTGGGCAGGGCGATGCCATCGCCCTTCAGGTCCAGCTGCTGGCTGCTGGCTTTGTGCTCAAAGCGAAGCCAGAGGGCCGTGCCCTCCCCGCTCGGGAAAAATAGCGCTGCCCAGGGGGATGGGGTGGCCGGTTGCCCTTCCGGGCTGAGGCTCGTGAGTGTGAGATCCGCCTCAAGCTGCTGGGGCGCCAGGCCGGCGCGGTCCCGGAGCCGGTGCCAGGTCCCGTCCCGCGGGTGCTGGCTATGAAATTCGTAGCCCTGCTCCGTGATCTTCAGCGCGAGCACGAGCCCATCGGCGAGGGCCTGGGTTTGGGCGAGATGAACGGCGCCCTTAAGGACCTCTCCGGCCCGCTGGAGGGTTTGCTGCCCGTCATCGGGACGGGCCTGAAGCATGGCGAGCCCCGCCAGCAGCCCAATAACCGCGACGGTCACGAGCAGCTCGATGAGGGTAAAGCCCCGGGCCATGCTAGGGGGTTTCGAAGGCAATATCCGCCGCGCTCCCCTCGCCCCCCTCTTGCCCGTCAGCGCCCAGGCTGTAGAGCTCAAAACGCTCCCCGCTGCTCAGATACTGGTAGGGCGTGCCCCAGGGGTCCGTGGGGAGGCGCCGTAGGTAGCCGCCGCTCTTCCAGCGCCGGGCTTCGGGGTAGCCCGAGGGCTGGGTCACGAGCGCTTGAAGACCCTGCTCCGTGCTGGGATAGGTGAAATTGTCCAGGCGGTAGAACTCCAGCGCATTGGCAAGGGCGTTTAGATCGCTCTCGACGGCGGTGCGCTGCGCCTGCTCCTGCCGACCGGCGATGTTCGGCACCACCAGCGCCGCCATGATGCCGAGGATGACCACCACCACCATGATTTCGATGAGCGTGAAACCGTCGGCCTTTCGTTGCCGGCCCCGGGGAAGGGAGCCAATGCGAGTACGGAGGGGAAATCGGTGCATGGGGCGCTCCTTAAATCGCAAGCTGATTCAAATTCAAAATGGGCAGTAGGATCGCCAGCACGATCATAAGGACGAGCCCACCCATGAAGACCAGGGTGAGGGGCTTTAGGAGCTCTAAAAAGGCCGATACGAGCCGTTCGTTATCCCGCTCTAGGTGCCCGGCTACGCGCTCGAGCATGCCTTCAAGCTGCCCCGAGGCCTCACCGCTCGCCACCATATGCAACATCAGCGGAGGAAAGTAGCCGACCTCCCGAAGGGCCTGGTGCAGGCTCGTGCCCTCGGCCACCGCCTGCCGAGCTGCAATCAAGCGCTGTCGAAGCACGCCATTGGTCAGGACGTCCGTAGCAATGCGGAGCCCTTCCAGCAGCGGCACGCCACTCCCAGACAAAATCGCTAGGGTACTGGCGAAGCGGCTGGCGTGGACCCCCTGGGTGAGGCGGCGCCAGGGGGCACCGGTAAGCGCGAGGCGCTCCACCCGCGCTTTCACCGGGGGCACCTGATAGGCCCGGTAGGCCCCGAAGGCCAGGGCCACGGTGGCCAGCAGGACCCAAAGGCCGAAGGCTTCAAGAAAGGCTGCGAGGGCCAGCAACCCCTGCGTTAGCAGGGGCAAGGCCTGCCCCGTTTCTGCATAGACCCCGACGAGCTCGGGAACCACATAGGTGAGGAGCCCCAGCACAATGGCGAGGGATAGGACGAGTAGCAGCACGGGATAGAGCAGCGCCATCTGCAAGGTCTGCCCCGTTTCCTGGCGCCGTTCCGTGAAGCGCGCCAGGGCGTCGAGCACGCGATCGAGGTGCCCGGCCTGTTCGCCCGCAGCCACGGTGGCGCAGTAGAGATCATCGAAGGCCGCGGGGTAGGCGCCGAGGGCCTGGGCAAAGCTTTGACCCTCAAGGATCCGGCCCCGAACCCCGAGCAGCAGGCTCTGGGCCCGGCCCTGGTCGGCCTGGGCGGCGGCGCCCCCCAGGGCTTCCTCTAGGGGTAGGCCTGCGGCAAGGAGCGTGGCGAGGTGGCGCGTGACGAGGGCACGTTCAAGGGGAGCTAGGCGAGGCCGTCGTTCAAAGAGGCGACCCCGGCTGGCGCCTTCCGCCGCGGGGGATACGTCCATGGGCGCCCAGCCCCGGTCCCGAAGGAGCTGGCGCACCTGGCGAGGGCTATCCCCCTCTAAAACGCCTTTTTGCTCTCGTCCAGCCCCGTCGAGAGCCCGAAAGTCAAAAGCGCTCATCCGTCGTCCCGGGTGACGCGGAGCACTTCCGTGAGCGTGGTTTCCCCGGCCAGAATTTTTCGCTTTCCATCTTCGAAGAGCGTTTGACCGTGCTGGGCTGAGGCCTCAGCGAGGGCCTGGGCCGGGGCGTCATCATGGATCAGCTGGGACAGGGTGCTATCGATATTTACCAGTTCGTAGATCCCCGTGCGTCCCCGGTAGCCCGTGCCGGCACAGGCGTCGCAGCCGACGGCGTCGTAGAGCATGGGCGCATCTTCTCCAAGCCCCAGGAGCGCTCGGGTGCGGGCATCCGCAGGCGCCGCCACCTTGCAGTGCCCGCAAAGCCGACGCACAAGACGCTGGGCCAGCACAGCGCTCAAGCTGGAGGAGAGAAGATAGGACTCCACGCCTAAATCTCGAAGGCGGGCGATGGCCCCGAGCGCGCTGTTGGTGTGCAAGGTTGAAAGCACAAGGTGCCCCGTGAGAGCCGCCTGGATTGCGATCTCCGCCGTTTCCAGATCGCGGATTTCCCCGACCATCACCACGTCCGGGTCCTGGCGCAGGATAGCCCGAAGCCCTCGGGCGAAGGTCATCTGTGCCTTGCTGTTGACTTGGGTTTGGCCGATGCCCGGAAGGTGATACTCGATGGGGTCCTCCACCGTCATCACGTTGGCGCTTTGCGTGTCCAGGGTGCTCAGCGCCGCGTAGAGGGTGGTGGTTTTTCCCGAGCCCGTGGGCCCGGTTACCAGGACGATGCCGTGGGGCCGGCGTACCACCCCTTTCAGGGTCGAGAGGGCGTCCGGCGCCATGCCCAGCTTTTCAAGCTCGAGGCGTCCCGCCTGCTTATCCAGAAGGCGGAGCACGACCCGTTCGCCGCTGGCCGTGGGGAGGGTGGAGACGCGCACGTCGACCTCCCGCCCCGCCACCCGAAGGCTGATGCGCCCATCCTGAGGCACCCGCTTCTCCGCAATATCGAGCTTGGCCATGACCTTCAAGCGAGAAACGAGCAGGGGCGCCAGGGCCCGCTTGGGGCGAACGATTTCCCGAAGTACCCCATCGATGCGGAAGCGCACGGCCAGTATGTGATCGAAGGTTTCTAGGTGGATGTCCGAGGCGTCTTCCCGGATGGCTTCCGAGAGGATGGCGTTCAGGAGGCGAATAATCGGAGCTTCATTCTCTTGAGCGAGGAGATCTTCCGTTTCCCGGACCTCCTCTGCGAGCGCTGCCAGATCGAAGGCATCGCCGAGATCTTCAACCATCTGCCGAGCTGCGGAGCCTTCCCGTTCAAAGGCGCCGCTAAGCCTCGCCTCGAAGGCCTCTTCGGTCTCGCCGGTCCAGCTGATGGGCCCGGGCGCACGGCGCTGGGCCTCGGCGATCGCCGGCGCCTGGGCCGAGGGGCGGAAGTAGCCTTGCGTGGCACCCTGCCCGTCCAGCACCAGCAATACGCCGTGACGCCGGGCATAGGTAAAGGAGAGGAGCGGGCCGGCGTTTGCCGGGGCCGGAGTTGGCTCGGGGGCGATTGTGCTTAGGGGTGCAGTTTCCGTCATAGCCATAGGCCCGCCTCAGTGAGATCCTCATAATAGCAAGGGGGGGCAAGGCCCCTCTATGGCAATTGCGTGACAGGAGCGCCCCATGCAAGCACCCCCTTCGGCTCGCGGCGGCGCCCGCATGGATCTCAACCTCTATCGCGTGCTCGATGCCATCTACGCCGAGGGCAGCCTGACGAAGGCTGGCCGGCGCCTGGGTCTTTCCCAGCCCGCCACCTCTCACGCCCTTGCGCGGCTTCGGGACGTCTTCGGGGATCCGCTTTTTTTGCGCTCGGCTCATGGCATGGTACCCACGGCCCTGGCCAAGGATCTCATCGGTCCCGCTCGGCAAGCCCTCCGTCTCCTTGAGAATCCCTTGAGCGCTGCCCAGCCCTTCGAGCCCGCGGGCGCGACCCTGCGCTTTCGCATCAGCATGAGCGATTTAAACGAAGCTCGGCTCTTACCTCGGCTGGTGCAGCTGCTCCGGGACGAGGCTCCGGGGGTGACCCTGGAAAGCTTCTCCGTGCCTCGGCGAGACCTGGTGCAGGCCCTTGCTACGGGGGCGCTTGATTTGGCCCTGGATGTGCCTCTGCTGTCCGATCCCCTCGTGCATCATGCGCCCCTGGGAGAGGATCGCTATGTCTGCGTCCTGCGCCAGGGTCACCCCCTCGGCGCCCAGGCCCTCACCCTCGAGCGCTTTCTCGAGCTTGACCATATCCACCTGTCCTCCCGACCCCGGGGCCTCGGCCACGTGGATCTTGCCCTCGAGCGCCTGGGAAAGCGGCGGCGCATCATGCTGCGGGCCCAGCACTTCCTGGTGGCGCCGGAGGTGCTCATGACCTCGGACCTTGCGCTCACCGTTCCTGAAAGCTTTGCGGACCACATGGCGCTGCGCTACCCCCTGCGCCGGGAGCCCCTGCCCTTTCCCCTGCCGCCCTTGGAAAGCCATTTGTACTGGTTATCCCAACGGGACGCCGATCCCCCTCTCCTCTGGTTCCGCACCTTGCTCGCCCAGGTGGCCCGGGGCCTAGGGAAATCACGTAAACTTGTGCCATCCACCGGGGATTGAACAGCATGATCAAAGCGTTTGCGGGGCAGCACCTCCTTAGCGTCCAGGACCTGAGCCTCGAGGCCGTGGAGACGGTGTTTTCCGTTGCCGATCGCATGGTGCCCTTCGCTGAGCGGCGCATGGTGACCCGAGTGCTCGAGGGCGCCATTCTCGGCAACATGTTTTTCGAGCCGAGTACGCGCACCCGCGTCAGCTTTGGCTGTGCCTTCAACCTCCTCGGCGGCGAGGTGCGGGAAACCATCGGCATGGAGAGCTCCTCCCTGGCTAAGGGGGAATCGCTGGAAGATACGGCTCGGGTGCTCTCCGGCTATAGCGACGTTATTGTGATGCGTCACCCCGAGGAAGGCGCCGTGGATCGCTTCGCCCAGGCGAGCCGCGTTCCGGTCTTGAACGGCGGAGACGGCGCTCGGGAGCACCCTACGCAGGCGCTGCTTGATCTTTACACCATTCGCCGCGAGCGCGCGGCCCTGGGACTCAGCCTAGAGGGGCTGCGCGTCGCCCTCATGGGGGACCTTCGCTACGGTCGTGCCGTCCACTCGCTGGTGCAACTGCTGAATCTGTATCCGGCTATTGAGTTTCATCTCATTAGCCCGCCCGAGCTTGCCTTGCCGCCCGTGTACGAAGAGGCGCTCCGGTCCCGAGGGCATCGGGTGTTTCGTCACGACACCCTGGCGCCGGGGCTGGCGGCAGCGGATATCGTCTACGTCACGCGCACCCAGGAGGAGCGTTTCCCGAGTCCCGAGGAGGCGGCGCGCTACCGGGGCCTATTCCGCCTGAATCAGGCGGTCTACACGGAGCACTGCGCACCGCAGACGGTGATCATGCATCCCCTTCCCCGGGATTCCCGGGCGGGCGCCCAGGAGCTCGACGCGGATCTCGATGCCCACCCGGCTCTGGCCATCTTTCGTCAGGCGGACAACGGCGTGGTGATTCGCATGGCGCTCTTCGCCCTCTGTCTTGATGTGGTGGGGGAAGTGGAAAAGGATCTGAAGCCGGTGCGCTGGTACACGGGCGGGCGCCGGCCCTAGGTCGCTTCCTAAGGCAAAAAAAAGCCCGGCATGGCCGGGCTTTTCAACAACTTAAGGGCTAAAGCTAGATTTTAGCTTCAAGCTCCGGGACCGCCTGGAACAGATCCGCCACGAGGCCGTAGTCCGCCACCTGGAAAATCGGCGCGTCCTCGTCCTTGTTAATCGCCACGATCACCTTGGAGTCTTTCATACCTGCTAGGTGCTGAATGGCGCCGGAGATGCCCACGGCGATGTAGAGCTCCGGGGCAACGATCTTACCCGTTTGCCCCACCTGCATATCATTCGGGACGAAGCCGGCGTCAACCGCGGCCCGGGAAGCGCCCATGGCAGCATTCAGCTTGTCCGCAACCCCTTCCAGGATCTTGAAGTTATCCCCACTGCCCATGCCCCGGCCCCCAGACACCACCACCCGGGCGGCGGTGAGCTCGGGACGGTCGAGCTTGACGATTTCTTCATTCACGAAGCTGGAAACACCCGCGTCGTGGGCGCTGCCCAGAGCCTCCACGGCTGCGCTGCCGCCGGTCGCGGGCACGGGGTCGAAGGCCGTGTGACGCACCGTGACCACCTTGACCGCATCGGAGCTCTTCACCGTGGCGATGGCATTGCCCGCGTAGAAGGGACGCTTGAAGGTGTCCTCGCTTTCCACGGAAATAATGTCGGACACCATGTTCACATCGAGAAGCGCGGCGACCCGGGGCATGGTGTTCTTGCCGTTGGTGCTGTGGGCGGACAGCACATGGCTGTGCCCCGCTGCGGCTTCGGCGATGAGGGGGGCGACGTTCTCGGCCAGCTGCTTGCCGTACACCGCGGCGTCGGCGCAGAGCACCTTGCTTACGCGGCGTTGTTGTGTTCTGCTACAAGAAGAATACTCATGGCTTAAAGCTCCCTAGCGCGCCCTTAGATAACCTTGGCTTCGTTCTTGAGTTTGTCGACGAGGGCTTCCACCGAGTCAACCTTGATGCCGCCCTGGCGCTCCGCCGGGGGCTCGACCCGAAGGGTTTCAATGGTGGCCTTGACCTCCACGCCCAGCGCTTCCGGGGTGAGCGTATCGAGTGGCTTTTTCTTTGCCTTCATAATGTTCGGCAGGGATGCGTAGCGCGGCTCATTGAGGCGCAGGTCCGTGGTGACCACGGCCGGAGCCTTCAGGGCCACGGTCTGCAAGCCGCCATCCACTTCCCGGGTGACGTTCACCGTATCGCCGGCGATTTCAACCTTAGAGGCAAAGGTGCCCTGACCAAGCCCCGCGAGGGCCGCAAACATCTGCCCCGTTTGGTTGTTGTCGGCATCGATAGACTGCTTGCCGAAGATCACTAGCCCAGGCTGCTCTTGGTCGTAAACGCCCTTCAGCAGCTTGGCGACGGACAGGGGCTGAGGGAAACCGTCGGTTTCCACGAGGATGGCGCGATCGGCACCAAGGGCCAGCGCGGTGCGTAGCTGCTCCTGGCACTGGGTCGGGCCCACGGCCACGGCGACCACTTCCGTTGCCTGGCCGCTTTCCTTCAAGCGCACGGCCTCTTCGATGGCGATTTCGCAGAAGGGATTCACCGCCATTTTGACGTTGGTGAGGTCGACGTCGCTGTTATCGGCCTTGACCCGCACCTTGACGTTGTAATCGATGACGCGCTTGATCGCGACGAGCACTTTCATGGGCCACTTCCCATAGCAAGGGGGCCCGAAAGGCCCGTGGACAGCAAAGTAAGGCACATAGGGGCGCCTTAGGAACGGCGCGTATTCTGACCCTGGCCCCCAGAGGGGTCAAGGCAAGGGGCTGGCCCCGTGATGGAGCCCCCCTGCCCCGTCGTTTATACTCGGGGCTCACGGGAATCGCTCGCAAGGGCCTAGCAAGGGAGAGAGGCGTGGACGCCGTAGAACGGGAAGCGATGGAATTTGATGTGGTCGTCGTCGGCGGCGGGCCTGCGGGGCTCTCGGCGGCCTGCCGGGTCATGCAGCTGGCTCAGGCCGCGGGGCAGGAATGGTCCGTTTGCCTCGTCGAAAAAGGCTCGGAGATCGGCGCCCACATTCTGTCTGGCGCCGTGGTCGAGCCGCGGGCGCTTGATGAGCTCTTCCCGAACTGGGCGGCAGAGGGCGCCCCCCTTAATAACCCGGTCACCGATGACGAGGTTTATTACCTCCCCGATGGTGACCACAAGGTGAAGATTCCGGGCTTTTTTGTACCGAAGGCCACCCACAACGAAGGCAACCATGCGATCAGCCTGGGCAATCTGTGCCGGTGGCTTGGGGAGCAGGCCGAAAACCTCGGGGTGAACGTCTTCCCAGGCTTCGCCGCTAGCGAGATCCTCTATAACGATGATGGCGCCGTGGTCGGCGTCGCGACCGGCGACCTTGGCGTGGGTCGGGATGGTCAACCTAAGGGCTCCTTTACGCCGGGCTACGAGCTTCGCGCGAAGTACACGATTTTCTCCGAGGGCTGCCGCGGCCACCTGGGCAAGCAGCTCATCAAGAAATTTGAGCTCGACAAGAATGCTGGCCCGCAGCACTACGGGATCGGCTTTAAGGAGCTTTGGGATATCCCCGCGGAGCAGCACGTGCCCGGCAAGGTCGTGCATAGCATTGGCTGGCCCCTCGCGGAAACCGCCGGGAACACCGGGGGTAGCTTCCTTTACCACCTCGAAAACCAGCAGGTGGTGGTGGGGCTGATCGTGGACTTGGCCTACAGCAACCCTCATGTCTCGCCCTTCGATGAATTTCAGCGCATGAAGCATCACCCACTGTTCGCGGAAACGCTCAAGGGTGGCACCCGCGTGGCCTACGGGGCCCGGGCCATCGTCAAGGGGGGGCTCCAAGCGCTGCCCGAGCTCACCGTTCCCGGTGCGGTGCTCGCCGGCGACGACGCGGGCTTCCTGAACTTCCTCAAGATCAAGGGCAGCCACACGGCGATGAAGAGCGGCATGCTTGCCGCCGAGGCCATCGTCGAGAAGCTTGCGGCTGGAAGCGAAGGGGGTGAGACGGTCCCGGCCTTCGCCGAGATGTTCCAGGACAGCTGGCTCTACGAAGAGCTGTCCGAGGCGCGCAACGCCGGGCCTGCTATGCACAAATTTGGCATGCTCGCAGGCTCGGCTTTTGCCTGGGTGGACCAGACCCTCTTCGCCGGCAAGCTGCCCTTTACCCTGAGCGATAAAACGCCCGATTACGCCACCCTGAAGCCCGCCAGCGCCTGCAAGGCGCCGTCCTATCCCAAGCCCGATGGGGTGCTCAGCTTCGATAAGTCCTCTTCCGTCTATCTCTCCAACACGAACCACGAAGAGGATCAGCCCTGCCACCTTCAGCTTGCGGATCCGGACCTCCCCATCCGGGAGAACCTGCCCCGCTTTGACGAGCCGGCGCAACGTTACTGCCCCGTGGGGGTTTATGAGGTGGTGAAGGAAGCGGACGGTCCGAAGTTTGTGATCAACGCGCAGAACTGTATTCACTGTAAAACCTGCGACATCAAAGATCCGGCGCAGAACATCACCTGGGTGACCCCGGAGGGTGCGGGCGGCCCGAACTATCCCAACATGTAAAGCAGCACCTGATCGACAAAACGGGCCTGCGGGCCCGTTTTTCGTTGCGGCGCTTACACCGCTTCCGGGGCGCCCTCGGGCACAAGGGGGAAGCGTAGTCCCGCACTGACCACGGCGAAGGGGGGTTCGCTATCGGCCAGGGAGGCCAGGTGATAGTAGGTAGGTCGATCCAAGCGAGCCCATAGCTGTCCTCGCACGGGAAGCACCACCCCACCCCCCGCCGCCTCGTCGCGCGCCACCAGGGGATGGGTGGCATCAACAGGAACCCAGTCGCCGACGTTCGTCTTCAGCATGAGCTGCTGCCCCGCCCCCTCCCCGGCCACCTCTAGATCAACGGCAAGGAAGGGGGTGTCCTCCACCGAGATGCGCAGCATCTCCGCGGGCGTGACCAGCCAATGCCCTTCTTCATCGCACCGCAGGATCGAGGCGAACAGCGCCACCAGCGCCGGCCGCTTGATCTCTCCCCCCTCATGGAACCAACGCCCGTCCCGGGCAATGGTCATGTCGATGGTGCCCCGGCGGCTGGGGTTCCAGGCGTCTACCGGGGGGCGCTTTTGCCCGCTGGCTTCCGCGAGGCGGTCGGTGAGGGCTTCCAGGGTCAAGCGAGGGAGGGTCACGGTTGGGCTCCTAGCCGCCAATGAATTTCATCACCATGGTTCCACCGGTAAAGGCGACGGGTTGCTTAGCCTTGAGGGTCGCTTCAAGAAGCGCCGGCAGCTGCGCGAGGGCCTCTTCCCGGGGTAGCGCCAGCAGCGGCCGGAGCGCTTGCTGGGCGGAGGAGGACAGGCACCCGTAGAGATCCCCCTCCGAGGACAGGCGAAGGCGGGTGCAGCTTGAGCAAAAGGGCTCGGACTCGTTGGGGATGATGCCGAAGGTGCCCCCGCCGGCCACCGCAAAGCGCCGCGCCGTGCTATCGAAGGGAGCTTCCGTACGCTCGAAGCTGTGGTGCTCGCCAATCAGCGCCAGGATTTCTTCCATTCCGATGAAGTCCCGATCGAAGGCGGCGCTGTGGCTCAGATGGCCCATGCGCATGAGCTCGATGTAGCGAAGCTCCATGCCTCGGTCTAGGGCATAGCGAAGCATGGGTTCGATTTGGCTGCGATTGCTCGATCGCACGGGCACCATGTTGAGCTTCACCTTCAGCCCGGCTTCAAGGCAGGCGTCGATGGCGGCCAGCACCGTAGCCAGATCGCCGCCCCGGGCCAAGGCTCGGAAGGCCTTGGGGTCCAGCGTGTCGAGGGAAATATTGATGCGCTTGAGGCCGCTGGCCACGAGCAAGGGCACCTTGGGTCCGAGGAGCTGCCCATTAGTAGTGAGGCTCACGTCCTCGAGCCCGAGGTCCATGATGCGGGGGAAGAGGTAGTCGAACTTTGGGGTCACCAGGGGTTCGCCCCCGGTTAGGCGCAAGCGATCGATGCCCGCCCCGAGCACCAGCAGCTCAATGGCCCGGAGCATTTGCTCAGCGTCGAGCTCCCGGTCGGCGCGGAGTAGCCGTTTGCCATCGGGTACGCAGTAGGTGCAGGCGTAATTGCAGGCTGCCGTAAGGCTGACCCGAAGGTTACGGAAGCGGCGGCCGAAGCGATCTACGGGCCCTGGAGCGGGTGCGGTACTCATGAGGGCAGTATGCCACGGGCCTCTAGGGCATCGCGAAGCCGATCGACGGTGCGCGCCTGCCAGAAAAAGCGATTGCTGCCCTTCACCAAAAGCTGAGCCCCCGGGCTTAGGGCGTCTAAGATTGGGGCGAGGTCGAGGGCCTCCGTGCTCGGCCACCAACCCCGGCACCGTGGCCCGAGGCGCTCGGCCAGGGGCTTCATGAGCGGCCCGAGGAGAAACACGCCATCGAGTCCGGCGAGGGGCTCTTCCAGGGCGCTATGGAAAGCGGGCGCGTCCCCACCCAGTTCGAGCATGTCGGCCAGTAAGGCAAGCTTAGGCCCCTTTGCTCCCGCGGCGTGAAGATCGCGCAGGGCCAGGCGCATGCTTTCCGGATTGGCGTTGTAGCTTTCATCGATCAGTACGCAGCCCCCTGCCTCCAGCCGGGAGCCGCGGCCCTTGGGGGCGGGCACTGCTGCCATGGCGGGCACGGCGGGTGCCAGGGGCAGTCCCGCCGCCTGGAGGCACGCCAGAATGGCGGTGGCGCTCCGTTGCCGGTGCTCCGCACCGAGGGGCTTTAGGTCGACGCCAGCGCCTAGGCCCTGAAGCACCCCAGCGTCATTACGGGAAAAGTCCGCTGAGGAACCCTGCCCTCGGAAATCCTCGAAGGTCATGATCCGCTGACGCTCTGGAGCGCGATCTTGGGGGCAGACGAGCACCCCCTCCGGACCGAGGCCTGCCGCAATGGAGAGCTTCTCCTCGGCGATGGCCGCTAGGCTCCCCAGGCCCTCTAGGTGCACGGGCAGGATGTTGAGCACCAGGGCCACCGTTGGTTGCACTAGCTGGCTTAAGGGGGCGATCTCCCCGGGGCGATTCATGCCCAGCTCAAAGACCGCCGCCGCGGAGGCCTGAGGCATTCGGGCCAGAGATAGGGGGACGCCCAGGTGGTTGTTTAAGCTGCCTTCCGTCGCGTGTACGACGTCGGCGCCGAAGTGTGCCTGAAGGGCTGCGGTGAGAAGCGCCTTGGCCGTGGTTTTCCCCGAGGATCCGGTGAGGGCGAAGACCGGCCCAGAGCAGCGCTGCCTAGCCCCTCGGGCAAGGGTCCAGAGGGCTTCGAAGGGATCGGGGACGACAATTTCCCGAGCCCCCGCCCCAAGGCGCTCCCGCACCACCACCGCGGCTGCCCCCTGCTCAAGGGCGTGGGCTGCAAAGCGCTGGCCGTCCTGCCCTTGGCTGCTAGCGCCGTGAAAGCGAGGATCCTGCCCCTGGAGCGCGAAGAAGAGATCGCCGGGGCTGAGGCGACGGGTCGAAAGCTCAGGTCCGGTCCAAAGGGGCTGGGTTTCCACGGTGCGGCGGCTCCGATTGTCGGTACACTTAAACGCTCAAGCCCACCCTGGAGCCCTTGTATGAGCGCACTGATTCTTGCCGTTGCCCTCGCGGCACTCCTGCCCATTGTCTTTGCTGGCCTCGCCAAGCGCCAGGGGGGCTACGACAATCGGGCCCCGCGCCCGTGGCTTGCTCAGCTTGAGGGAGCTCAGGCCCGCGCCCAGGCGGCGCAGGAAAACAGCCATGAGGCCTTTCCGCCCTTCGCCGCCGCGGTCATTCTCGCGGTGGTGCTGGCGCCGGAACGGGCCGCCGAGGTGAGCACCTTCGCCTACCTCTTCCTTGGCCTTCGATTGGCCTATGGCTGGGCCTACATAACGGACCGGGACAAGCTGCGCTCCCTCCTCTGGATCCTCGCTTTGGCCTGTACCCTTCGAATCTTCTGGCTCGCCGCCAGCTCAGTTTAAGGAGCGCCACCATGTCCTCTGAAAAGCCGGGCCTTTGGGCCCGACTCAACCGCGGCCTTGAAGGCCTACGCCGCAGCCTCGCAAATGTGGGGTTTGTGCTGATCGTGGTTTTGGTGGCGCTGGGCCTATCCCAAGGCGACGGCACGCCGCCGGTGCCAGAAGGCGGCGCCCTCGTAGTGACCCTTGATGGTCCCCTGGTGGATGCGCCGCCCTCCCCCGACCCCCTCGCGGCCCTTTTTGATGAGGGGGGCGTCGAGCCCCTCGTGCTGGCTGAGGTGCTCCGAGCCCTGAAGGCCGTGGAATCGGATGCAGCGCTAAGGGGCGTGGTGCTTGATCTCGATGCCTTTCCCGGCGCGGGCTTTGCTACCCTCGAGCGCCTGGGCTCAGCCCTTGCTGCCCTGCGCGCGGCAGGAAAAACCGTTGTCACCCATAGCGAAGGGCTTTCCCAGGCGGCCTATTACCTCGCGAGCTTCAGCGACGAGCTCTACCTTGATCCCGAAGGCGCGCTGTGGCTGCGGGGCCTGGCGAGCGAACCGCTGTACTTTGGGGCGGCGCTGGATCGGCTGAAGGTCTCCGTGGAGGTCCTTCGCGCTGGCCGCTACAAGGCCGCGGTGGAACCGCTGCTCCGCAATGATATGTCCCCGGAGGCTCGGGAGGCGGATCAGGCCCTGATCGATAGCCTCTGGGCGGGCTATGCGGAAACGGTGGTCGCCAATCGCCGCATGGACCCCGAACCCTTCGATCGCCTCCTGCGAGAATGGCCTCAGCGCCTCCTCGCCGCCGGCGGTGATAGTGCACGCTTGGCCCTGGAAGCGGGCCTGGTAGACGAGCTCCTGCCTCGGGATGCGCGCCTTGATCGGCTGCAAAGCCGCTTCGGTGCTGACCCGGAAGATCCCCTGGCCTTTCAAGGGATCGGCCTTAAGGCCTACCTTGCCCATCACCCGGAAGCGCCCAGGCCCGACATCCCCGCTGTTGCGGTGATAGTGGCGGAAGGCACCATTGCCCCGGGGCCTGGAGGCGACGGCCAGGTGGGTGATGATGTGGTCGCTCAGCTTGATGATGCCCGGCTCGATGACGGGGTGGCGGCGGTGGTGCTTCGCGTCAATTCGCCGGGCGGGGCCGCCAATCAGTCGGAACAGGTGCGCCGGGCCCTAGCCCTGGTCCAGAGCCATGGTAAGCCCGTGGTCGTGAGCATGGGGGATGTGGCGGCGTCCGGAGGCTATTGGATTTCGAGCACCGCTGACCATATTTTCGCTGAGGCGGGCACCATTACCGGTTCCATCGGGGCCTTTGCCTTGACCGCAACCTTCGAGGACAGCGCCGGGGCCCTGGGGGTTAGCACTGACGGAGTGCAGACCCACCCCCTTGCAGGCGCTACCAACGCCTTTCGCCCCCTTAACCCTGGGCTTCGCACCATGATCCAAGCCGGTATAGACCACACCTATGCCGCCTTTCAGGCCCGGGTGGCCGAGGGCCGGGGCCTGAGCCCGGAAGCGGTGGATGGGCTGGCCGAGGGCCGGGTCTGGAGCGGTCGCGCCGCCTTTGAGCTGGGGCTCGTGGATTCGCTGGGCGGGCTGGAGGATGCCATCTCGGAGGCCGCCCGCCTCGCGGAGCTCGAGGCCTACCGGGTGCAGCGCTTCACCCCGGCCCTGTCGCCCCTGGAAGCGATGCTCTCCGTCATGCTGGACGCGGTGGATTTAGGACCAGGTCCTAGCACTGGCCCCCTGGGGGCCTGGCTGACGGGCTTCCTCCAGGGCGCGGAAACGGTGCTTAACCTCGACTACCGCAGTGCGGGCGTTTTGGTGTGGTGCCCGCGCTGCGATGTCCTGACGCCCTAACGGCCTCCGCGCCTAGCCGTTGTCCTTTGGGGCAGGGTTCGGCGCGTCAGGGTGGGCCTTGGAAAAGCCGGTCCAATAATCGCGGATTTCCTGACGGATTTCCTTGCGCATCACCATAAGGCCCAACAGGTTTGGAAGGGTCATGACTACCATGGTGATGGCAGCGATTTGCCAAATCAGGGTGGTGTCCGCGATGGCCGCCAGGAAGAAGCCCACCACGTAAACCAGCCGGTAAGGCATGATCGATTTTGTCCCAAAGAGGAAGGTCATGCTCCGGTCCCCGTAGTAGGACCAGGCGAGGGCCGTCGAGAAGGCAAAGAGCATGAGTCCGAAGGCCACAATGTAGGGGCCAATGCCGCCGAGGAAGCTGCGGTTAAAGGCCTCCACGGTGAGGGCCGCGGAGTGGATCAGGGACTCGCCTCGGAGGTAGACGTCGGGTTCCGCGATGCGTCCGTCGCGCACCATCACTTCCCCAGCGGGCATGGAGAATGGTGAAGCCTTCGTGGGTGGCCTCTCCGTTCTGGACCTCAATAGTGCCGGAATAGCGCTGTACGCTGGAGGGCTGATCCGTGAGAAAGGCGCTTAGGGCCGTCACGTGCTGCGCATCGCTGTCCGTGAGGTCGCCGGCGAGAATGATGGTGTCCGAGTCCTGGAAGTCATTGGGGAACTTTTCGTTCCAAACCCCGGAGGACAGGATTACCAGCCCCGTCAGGGTGCAAATCAAGATGGTGTCAATGAAAGGCTCGAGAATCGCAACAAAGCCCTCAGAGACGGGTTCCCGGCCCTTCGCCGATGCATGGGCGATGGGGGCACTGCCCTGCCCTGCTTCGTTGGAGAAGAGGCCGCGATTAACGCCCCGGTTAAAGGCGTAGGCAAAGGACGCCCCGAGAAAGCCCCCGGCCGCGGCGGAACCGCTGAACGCATCCCGGAAGACCGATACGAAGGCAGGCCCCACGAATTCCAGGTTTGAGATAATGACCGCCAGGGCGCCAATGCCGTAGGCAGCAGCCATGAAGGGCACCAGCTTCGAGGTGACCGCGGCGATGCGCTTAATCCCCCCGATGATCACGAGGCCCAGGGCCACGGCGAGCACGCCTCCAGTCCAGTAGGGGGAAATGCCAAAGGTGGCATCCATGGCCTGCGCAATGTTGTTGGCCTGGGGCATGCTTCCCGTGCCAAAGGAGGTGGCCACGCAGGCGACGGCGAAGAGGATGGCCAGCCAGCGCATATTCATGCCCCGGTCCATGTAGTACATGGGCCCGCCCGCCATGTGCCCCTCTTCGTCTACCACACGGTATTTATAGGAAATCAGCACCTCCACAAACTTCGTGGTCATGCCAAAGAGCGCCGTGGCCCACATCCAAAAGAGCGCGGCGGGACCGCCGACATGCAGCGCAAGGGCCACCCCGCCGATGTTCCCCGTGCCTACCGTTCCCGATAGAGCCGTGGCGAGGGCCTGGAAGTGGGTCGTATCCCCCGGGGCGTCCTTGTCGTCATAGCGCCCCGCGAGGATGCGCCAGGCGTGGCGGAAGTAGCGCACCTGGGGAAAGCCCAGGTAGATGGTGAAGAAGATCCCCACGCCAAGGAGCAGGATGGGGAAGTACTGGGCGGAACCGAGGAATCCATCGAGGGTAATCAAAAAACTGCTGAGCTGTTCCAAGGTTCGCTCCCTTTGGCCAGGCTGAGGCGCAGCCTGGCGGCTGCGCACTGTTTCAGACGAGGCGCCTAGGGGGCGGGGGCGTCGAGCTTCGCTCCCAGGGCCGCTTTCATGACGTAGTAGATCACATTTTGCTCAAGGACACCGCCAAGGCGCAGGGAGCCTGCGCCCCAGCCGTAAACCGCAACGTCCTCACCCCCATGGGTCTCAGCCCCCGCGGGCACCATGGCCTCCTGAAGGTAATTGGGGGCTTGCACATCCACCTCCGTAAGATCGGGGCGCCCAAGGGCGGGCTCCACGGTGCGGGGATAGTGCGGCGCCGTCTTCGGGCCAGCGCCTTGCTGGTCACTCTTTCCCGGGTAGCCGGGCCCATTGGTGTAAGCCAGGGTGGTATAGGGCAATCCCAGCGCGTCCTTGGCTGGCGTGCTCTCCGCAAAGCCTTGCCCGTCATTGCTGACGGTTAAGCCCAGGATGGGATTGCCCCGGGTGGGATAGCCGGCGAAGGTTAGCGTGTGGCTGTGGTCGGCGGTCACGAGGATCAGCGTTTCGCGCTCGTTGCTCTTGGCCACCGCCGTGGCAACCGCTTCATCGAGAGCGACCGTGTCTTCCATAGCCCGATAGGCGTTGCCCGCATGGTGGGCATGATCGATGCGCCCTGCCTCTACCACCAGCACGTAGCCCGTACCCTTCTGGCTCAGCCGGTCCATGGCGAAGGCGGTCATCTCTGCGAGGGACGGCTCCTTGCCCGGGTCCTGGGCTCGGTCCGCTTCGAACTGCATGTGGGAAGGCTCAAAAAGCCCAAGCACGGGACCGGAGGCCTCTGCCGCGGCGGTGAGATCGTCGCCGTTCCAGAGGTAGGCGCCGTCCGGGTTCGCGGCTTGCCAGGCTTCGATAAGGTTCCGTCCATCCCGGCGGGCACCGGTTTTACCCGGATATTCGGGATCGGTCACGGTGTTCGGTAGGAACATGGCCCGTCCTCCGCCGAGCATGACGTCAATGCCGTCCCCGTGGGAGAAGCTCAAAAACTGCGCGGCAATATCCGTGCAACCCTGGGCAGCGGCCTCTTCTGGTACCCCGCCCTCCCAATCCCGCTCTACCACGTGGGCGTAGGTGGCGCCGGGGGTGGCGTTTCAAGGAGACTGGGCACCGCCGCCCCCTGCCCCGAGGCGCAATCGCCCCGGCGCACAGATCCGTCCACGGACAGGACCCCTGCGAGGGTTTTAACCCCCGTAATCATGGCGGTCATGGTGCCCGCGGAGTCCGCGGTCTGCTGGTTCGTATTGTAGGTTTTCGAAAGCGCTACCGCCGGGAAACGCTCGAAGCTGAGCTGGTGATCTTCCCCGAGGCCGCCGGCTTTCTGCCCGGCATAGATGCGTGCCGCGGAGACGCTGGAGATCCCCATGCCATCGCCGATAAAGAGGATCACGTTTTTCGCTGTTTCCCCCCGATAGGCTGCGGCTTGGGCAGCAAGGGCCTTGGCACCCACGGCGCGCCAGTACGCGGGGTTCGCCTCCGCCGCTGGGCTTGGCGAGGGGGCGCCGAAGGCCGAGGGGGTAAGCGCTACGGCAAGGGTGAGGGCCGCGGTGCGCCGGGAGCGAAAGGCCTGAAGCATGGTGATTCCTCTTGGGCTAGGCCCCGGGAGGGGCAGAAGCAAAAAGTATGGCCGGAGAAGGCGTCAGTCTGGTGACGGTGAGCCCTGGCGCCGGGCCTCTAGGGCCTCGAGCACGGCGCT
>RGAU01000002.1 GCA_009919975.1 Gammaproteobacteria bacterium | reverse complement strand
GGGGCGCCGCGGCGCCCCGTTTTGATCGTCCTTCAATGGCTTTAGCCCATCTTGGAGATCATGGCGTCCCCGAAGCCGGAACAGCTAAGGAGCGTTGCGCCGTCCATGAGGCGCTCGAAATCGTAGGTCACGGTCTTATCAGCAATGGCCGCGTCCATGGCTTCGATCACGAGATCCGCCGCCTCCGTCCAGCCCAGATGGCGTAGCATCATTTCCGCAGAGAGGATCAGGGAACCGGGGTTCACCTTGTCCTGTCCCGCATACTTTGGTGCCGTACCGTGGGTTGCTTCGAAGAGGGCAACCTGATCACCAATGTTGGCGCCCGGGGCAATGCCGATTCCGCCAACCTGGGCCGCAAGGGCGTCGGAAAGGTAGTCCCCATTGAGGTTCATGGTCGCTAGGACGCTGTACTCGTCCGGACGGGTCAGGATCTGCTGGAGCATGGCGTCGGCAATGACATCCTTGATGATCACCTCCTTGCCATCCTTTTTGATCACGTGCCAGGGGCCACCATCGAGGGGCTCAGCACCAAACTCTTCCACCGCCAGCTCGTAGCCCCAATCCTTAAAGGCGCCTTCCGTGAACTTCATGATGTTGCCCTTATGCACCAGGGTCACGGAGTCCCGGCCTTCGTCGAGGGCGTACTGAATGGCCTTACGAACCAGACGCTTCGTCCCTTCTACGGAGATGGGCTTGATGCCCAGGCCCACGTGCTGCGGGAAGCGAATCTTGTTCACCCCCAGCTCCTCCTGGAGGAACTTCAGAAGTTTCTCGTTATCCGCCGTATCTGCTTGATATTCAACGCCTGCGTAGATGTCTTCGGTGTTCTCCCGGAAGATCACCATGTCCACGGCGCCGGGGTTACGCACCGGGCTCGGAACGTTGGTGAACCAGCGCACGGGGCGCTGGCAGACGTAGAGATCAAGCTCCTGGCGCAGGGCCACGTTCAGGGACCGGATCCCACCGCCTACGGGGGTGGTCATGGGGCCCTTAATGCCCACGATGAATTCCCGCATGGCGTCCAGCGTTTCTTCCGGCAGCCATTGATCTTCGCCGTACACCTCCAGGGACTTCTCCCCGGAATAGATTTCCATCCATGCGATGGAACGCTTGCCGCCATAGGCCTTGGCCACGGCAGCGTCGGCATGCAGGGTTTGCTAGGCTGGTGCTGGGCCCCCCTCGGGCCCATGCGTGAAGCGAGCGGGAGTATAGCAAGGGTGGAAGGAAGGTTCACGGGGCAAGCGGCGATGCTGCTGCGCTTTCATAAACCCTACGGGGTACTATCCCAGTTCACCGACGAAGACGGTCGGCCCACGCTCAAAACCTACCTACCGCAGCCCCATATCTATGCCGCGGGGCGCCTCGACCGAGATTCCGAAGGGCTTTTACTTCTCACCAATCACGGGGGCCTACAGCATTGGCTGAGCCACCCCCGGCATAAGGTCGAAAAGGGCTATTGGGCCCTGCTTGATCAAACTCCCGATAGGGCCACGCTCAAACGGCTCCAGGAGGGCGTCGTGCTTAAGGATGGGCCTGCCCGGGCCTTGCAGGCAGCGCTCTGCCCCGCCCCGAGCCTCCCGGAGCGCGACCCGGCCCCCCGGATCAAAAGCTCGAGCCATCCGTGCTGGCTGGACCTCACCATCGACGAAGGAAGAAACCGCCTCGTCCGTCGGCTTTGTGCCGCCCTAGGCACGCCCGTGCTCCGCTTAATTCGCTATCGCATCGGGGACTACGCCCTTGAGGACCTTGCCCCCGGGGCCTATGCGGAGGCCCCCGTGCCGTCAGCTTTCAGGGGGCCCCTTCCCCTGAAGCCCCCTCCCAGGCGGCCAGAGCACGGTGGTCCGACGGGGCGGCCTCGATCCAGACCTTCTCGCCGGCCCGGTCCTCGAGCTTCCAGAACACCACCTCGCTCTTGAAGGCATCCATGATGTACTGCGCGCCCTCGAAGGCGGCATGGCGATGGGCGCTGGAGACGAGCACGAGGACAATCTGTTCCCCAGGGCCTAGGGACCCTACGCGGTGAATGGCCTCCACCGCTAGCAGGGGCCAGCGCTCAGCCGCGCGCTTGCAAACCGCCAGCATGGAGCGCTCACTCATGCCGGGATAGTGCTCGAGGGTTAGGCTAGCGACGGACCCCGCCTGATCGCGCACGAGGCCCACAAAGGCAACCTCGGCCCCTGCCCCAGGGGCGGCCTTGCGAAGGCGCCGAAGGGCCTCCTCGATTGAGAAATCTTCCTTCTGCACCGCAACCGATAGCACGGCGGGGGGGGTCATCCGCCGGTCACCGGGGGTAAGAAGGCGACCTCATCCCCGGGGTTAAGGGCGAAGTTTTCGTCTTCAACGAAGGTCTGATTGACCGCCAGGCGAATCCCCGGGGCCGTTAGTTGACCCCGGGAGCCCGGGATCTCAGCCTCGAGAGCGCTAAGAAGCCCCTCCACCGTGAGCCCCGGGGTCTCTAAGGGCAGGCGGACGCGCTCGCGACCCAGCGCCTCTCGCAGGCGGGCGAAGAACCGCACCTCAAGCATGGGTCTCGGCCTCCCGGAGCCAGACGCCACTCGCGCCTCCGCGCTTCTCCTCCAGGGCGATGGTTTCGATCACCATGCCTCGATCCACAGCCTTACACATATCGTAGACCGTGAGCGCCGCTAGGCTCACCGCGGTTAGCGCCTCCATTTCCACCCCGGTCTGAGCGGTGGTTTTCACCGTTGCCGACACCTGCAGGGTATCCGGCCCCTCCACCTCGAAGGCCACCTTCACCGAGCTTAGGGGCAAGCTATGGCAGAGGGGGATGAGCTCGTGGGTCCGCTTTGCGCCCATGATGGCCGCAATTCGTGCTGTCGCCAGCACGTCGCCCTTGCGGTGCGTACCTTCCTGAAGCATACGCAGGGTTTCAGGCGCCATGCGCAGGCGCCCGGAGGCTCGCGCTTCCCGAGCGGTGCTGGGTTTTTCGCCGACGTCGACCATATGCGCCTGGCCTTTCGCGTCGAGATGGGTAAATCCGTCAGGATCGGTCACGCGCTGCTGTCCTCTTTACTGGTGGCCTACGGGCCCGCGCCGGTACAATAGCGACCGCATCCACCGTGAGAAACCCCCCGCCATGGTTCAGGCCGTTCCTCCCCTATCCCTTGGCCCCGCCCCCCAGCCGGAAGCGGGCGCGCGCGTGGTCGTGGGCCTTTCCGGCGGCGTCGACAGTTCCGTCGCTGCGCTCCGGCTTAAGCGAGCGGGCTATGATGTCATCGGCCTATTCATGAAGAACTGGGAAGAGGACGACGGCACGGAGTACTGCACGGCCCTGGAGGATTTAGCCGATGCCCAGGCCGTCGCTAATCGCCTGGACATTCCCCTCGAAACCGCGAACTTCGCCGCGGAGTACTGGGATGCAGTATTCGAGCATTTTCTTTCCGAGTACCAGGCGGGCCGGACGCCGAATCCGGACGTGCTATGCAACCGGGAAATCAAGTTCAACGTTTTTCAGGACTACGCCGAGGCGCTGGGGGCGCATTGGGTGGCCACGGGGCACTACGCTGATCTGGCAACGCTAGAAGGGCAGCCCTGCCTGCTCCGGGGCGCCGATGCCAACAAGGATCAAAGCTACTTCCTACACGCCGTCCCCGGGGCGCGTTTCGCCCAATGCCTCTTTCCCCTGGGCCCGAGCCCGAAGCCCGAAATCCGCCGGGAGGCGGAAGCCGCGGGGCTCCCCACTCACGCTAAGAAAGATTCCACGGGCATCTGCTTTATCGGCGAGCGGCGCTTTAGTGATTTCCTCGCGCGCTACGTGAAGGGCGAGGAAGGGCCCCTCGAAAGCGTGGACGGCGAGGAGCTCGGCGTTCACCAGGGCCTTGCCTTCTACACCTTTGGGCAGCGCCAGGGCCTTGGTATCGGCGGCCGGGCCGATAGCGACGGGGCCCCTTGGTACGTGGTGGAAAAGGACGCGGCGCGCAACACGCTGATCGTCGCCCAGGGCCATGAACACCCCGCCCTCTTCCACAACGAACTGGTGGCCGAGGGGCTGAACTGGATAGGCCCGGCGCCAACCCTACCCCTACGTTGCACGGCGAAGATTCGCTATCGCCAACGAGATCAAGCGTGCACCGTCTCCCTAGCAGCGCCCGGGCAACTACGCGTGCTTTTTGATGAGTCGCAGCGTGCGGTGACGCCGGGACAATGGGTCGTTTTCTACGAGGGCGCCCGGTGCCTTGGCGGCGGCCAAATCATTCAGAGAAGCCGGGCGTGACCGCGCCCCACGAGGTCGCCAAGGCCCTGGCCGCGGTTTTTCAGTGCGCCGCTCTGGTCGAAGATGCGGCCCACGGCCGCAGCCTAGAGCCGACCCAGCTTTGCCCGCTCCTCGAAGCGGTGCTGATCGTCAATGCCCCGAACGTCGACGGTATTTACGGCGCCTCCTTGACCCTTGGCCTTCGAGCGCTGGAAACCCAGCTTTCCCCCGGAGCCCGCCCCACGGGGGAAGTGCTCCGCTATGTATTTGCCATGCTGCGCCTCGCTCATCAATTTCAGCGCGCTCCCGCGCTGCAGCAGGAGATGGACAAGCGCCTGGCGCGCTTACAGGCCCAGCGGGCCCATTTTCCCGTGGATCACGAAACGCTCATCGAAGCCTTTGCCGAAACCTACAGCGCCACCCTGGCCACTCTTCCCCGACGCATTGAAATTCGCGGCCAGCGAGGCGCCCTAAGCCAACCTCGCACCGCAGCGCTCATTCGGGCCTGCCTTCTGGCGGGCGTTAGGGGTGCGATTTTGTACTTCCAGCTGGGCGGCCGCCGCCGCCATCTCTTCCTTCAACGGCGACGCCTCGTCGGCGCCGCTCAAGCCCTCTGTGAGGAACTGCCGTGACTGACACCGCCCATCCCCTCTTCGCCCTGTCCCCTCTCGACGGGCGCTATCGCAGCCAAGGGGACGGGCTTCGCCCGTTTCTGAGCGAATTCGGGCTTCTGCGCTTTCGCGTGGTCACGGAGGTGGAATGGTTGCTCGCCCTGGCTGCGGAGCCGGCCTTTACCCCTCTGCCGCCCTTCAGCGAGGCGGATCAGGTCTACCTCCGGAGCGTAGCGGAGCAGTTCTCTGCCGCAGACGCCGAGGAAATCAAGGCTACGGAGCGCACCACGAACCACGACGTGAAGGCGGTGGAATATTTCCTGAAGGCGCGCCTTCGGGCCCGCCCCTCCCTGGCCCCCTATGAAGAATTCGTACACTTCGCCTGCACGAGCGAGGACATCAACAACGTTTCCCATGCGCTCATGCTGAAACACGCCCGGGATGAAGCCCTCTTGCCGGCCATGGATGCGGTGCTCGAGAAGCTCAAAAGCCTGGCCGATAGCCTGGCGGCGGTGCCCATGCTGTCGAGGACCCACGGACAGCTGGCCTCCCCCACCACCATGGGTAAGGAGCTGGCGAACTTTGTTGCCCGCCTTCGCGCCCAGCGAGATGCCTTTGCTGCCCTCCCCCTCCCGGCCAAGCTGAACGGTGCCGTGGGGAACTTCAACGCCCACCTCGTGGCGGCGCCGGAGGTCTCCTGGCCGGCCCTCAGCACGCGGGTGTTGGAAGGGCTTGGGCTCACCATGAATCCCTATACCACGCAGATTGAGCCCCACGACGGTATCGCCGCCTACTGCCATGGGCTCCAGCGCTTTGGTCAGGTGCTGCTCGATATGAACCGGGATCTCTGGGGTTACATTTCCCTCGGCTACTTCAAGCAGCGCGCCGTGGCCACGGAGACGGGGTCTTCCACCATGCCTCACAAGGTAAACCCCATCGACTTTGAAAACTCCGAGGGCAACCTGGGCCTTGCCCATGCCGTGCTATCGCACCTGGCGGACAAGCTGCCCGTATCGCGCTGGCAACGGGACCTCTCCGATTCCACCGTGCTGCGCAACCTCGGCGTTGGCCTCGGCCATTTGATGATTGCCCTCACGGCGGCCCTCCGAGGCCTGGGCAAGATCGAGGCGGATCCGCAGCGCATGGCCCAGGATCTCGACCACAGCTGGGAAGTCCTGGCCGAACCGATCCAGACCATCCTCCGCCAGGAAGGGGTGGATCAGCCTTATGAGCGATTGAAGGAAGCTACTCGGGGCCGGCATCTTGATGCCCAGGCCGTGGCTGAGCTGCTTGAAGCCCTACCCCTTTCCGCCGAGGGGCGAGCGCGCCTTCAAGCCCTCACCCCGGCCACCTATCTTGGCCTTGCGGAATCGCTCGCGCGATCCGTCTGATGACCCTACCGCCGCCTCGTCCTCATTTGTTTTCCGCTGCGCCCTTTCCTGAGGGAGCGAAAACCACGGAAGGCCAGGAGGCGGCTTTTTTTGAGCATTACTGGGGGCAAAGGCCCGCCTTTCTCCCCGGGGCCCTTCCCGGGGCGCTGCCCTTGGACGGGAATGAGCTCGCGGCTCTGGCTTGCGAGCCCGCGGCGGAAGCCCGACTGATTGAGGGGACGGCCCCAGCGCTCCGGTTACGCCACGGGCCCTTTGCGGATGAAGATCTCGAGGCGCTGAACTTTGAGCGCCCCTGGACCCTCTTGGTAAACGCCGTGGATCACTGGCTCCCCGGACTGGCAACGGTCTTCGAAGCGGTCCCGTTTTTGCCCCCCTGGTGCATCGACGATTTGATGGTGAGCTTCGCCACCGCCGGAGGCTCCGTGGGCGCCCACGAGGATCGCTACCACGTCTTTCTGATGCAGCTCGAGGGACTTCGCCGCTGGGCCCTGGCCCCAGGGCCTGCCCAGCTCGCGCACCACAAAACGGTGGATGGCCTGGCTTTGCTCAGCCCCTTCGAACCGACCGCCACCCTTGAGGCGAGCCCTGGGGACGTACTCTATCTGCCTCCTGGTTGGGGCCATCACGGGGTGGCGGAAGGCCCCTGCCTGACCCTGTCGCTGGGTATCCGAACCCCCACGGCGGCGGAGCTTCTTGAAGCCCTCCTCGATAACGCGCTGGAGCGCGGGGCCGATCCAACGCCCCTGCCCCTCCTGCCCACCTTTGGTGCCCTGCCTGGCCACCCCAAAGGCCCGTCCCAGCCCCTGCGGGAAGCCCTCGCAAGGCCCCTCCTCGATGCGCTCTGGGGAACGGAGGCCCCTACCCGGTCCCTGGCCGCAGCCCTGACCCGCCCACCGCGCCAGGCCCCGGAGCTCGAGGCCCGTCGCAGCGAGCCTGCCTTCCATAGAGCCTTGCATCGCTTCAAGGCCCTCCTCCCGGCCCCCGGCCGACGCTGGCAGTGGTGCGAGGATGGGGGCCAAGGCTGGCTAATCAGTGACCAGGTGGCGTTACCTTGCCCGCTAGATGAAAAAGCTCGAGCACCCTTTTTCCGGCTCGCGCCCCTGCGCGAGGATGCCCTGGGCAGCGAGGCGCAGCGGGCCTTTGCTTGGGCATGCTATGAGGCGGGACTTCTCCTCTTCCCTGACGAATAAAAAACCCCCGGGGCCTCAGGGACCGCGGGGGTTTTTCGAGCGCCCCTTCCGAAAGGGGAGCCGCTTGTGAGTCAACGCTTTAGAGCGGAGGCAGTGCCGAAGGGAAGAACCGTAGGTCTTCGCCCTGCTGAGCCAGCGCATAGCCCCGCGCTTGCATGCACTGTTCATAGCCGGCCAGGCTTTGGGCCTTTTCCACGCAGGCTTGGTTGTTGCCGTCAAAATTGACGGCCGCTGCGCGGCTCTCCGCGACCCATTCGTGGGTCAGCTGGGATTCCAGTGCGGGGGCAGTGGTCGCGCAGCCCGTGGACAGCGCCGCCGCTGCCGCCAGCCCCATCACCTGCATCGAAATCAGTTTTTTCATTGTTCTACTCCTTTCCCCTTCCCGTCGCTAGGAACAGCGAACCTATGGGTGGAACATTAGTCCTAGGAACAAGATTCCGCAAGGAGGCGCGCTCACAGCTTTATGACAGTTTTATGTCATCAAAATGAGGAGGGAAGCGAACGCTCCTCCGGAGGAGTTCGATTTAATGCATTGAATTTTAATGGTTTTTTCTCATAAATGGTGGGCGGGCAGGCTGCTGTCGTACGTCACATAAGTGTCATTTAGAGGATTCTTAGCCGACGAACGGTCGATTTTAAGCAATAAAAAGCCTTGCCAGAACCTACAAATGGGAAATTTGGAGCGGCTAGGGGAGCCTAATCGTCGTCGATGAGGCGGCCAGTGCGGAATTTATGCTTGAGCGTATACCAGCTGGGATAGGGAATGCGCCGAGGATCGCTTTTCGCAGTCCAAAACCGCACGACTCGCCCATCAGACAGGCGGAGGGCCTTAGCCACGTCCTTATTCGAGATGCCGAGAACGTCCATCCAGGCGCGGAGGTCTCGTGCCGTCGGGGGCCAAAGAGCCATAGCCCGCTCGGCCCGACCATGCTTGTCAAGCTTGTCTTCCTCCGGGGCCTTGGGCGCCGGGTCGTTCAGCTCCAAGGCTCGGGCGAGGGCCTTGGTGGCTTTCTTTCCCTTCTCTGCCATGGCGGATCCGTCAGAGCAACGCTGTCGACGCGATGATGATGCCATTGTCGTCAGCATAAAGGTATGCGCCGGGCACCAAGGTTACGCCGGCGAAGCTTAACGCTACGTCCCGATCCCCTAGGCCACGCTTAACGCTCTTTCGAGGATGAGCGAAAAGCGCCTGAATCCCAAGGTCAATCTCGGGAAAGTCCTGAACGTCTCGCACCGCTCCATAGACCACGATACCGGCCCAGCCGTTGCTCGCAGCCTTCCGCGCCAGGTTGTCCCCCAAAAGCGCGCAGCGATCGGAGGCTCCGCCGTCCACCACCAACACCCGCCCTGCCCCCGCTTCCTCCACGGCGTCGGCCACCAGGGAATTATCCTCAAAGCACTTGATCGTGCTGATGGCCCCCCCGAAGGCCCGGCGAGCTCCGAAGTTTCGGAACAGGGGCGCCAACACGGTTACGGCATCACCATGGGCGTCGCAAAGGTCCGGCAGAATTATCTCCATTATTGATCCTCGCTTAAGCGCAGGCGGAGCCCCGCCCAATCATCCCGGTAGCTAACGGTGCGCATCCGGAGTCCATCCCCGGGCGCCTGCGAGGGCGTCGGGGACAGGCGAGCGCCCGTCTCTAAATCGAAGCAGAAACCATGCTTCGGACACCAGAGGCGGCGTCCATCGCAGTCCCCCTTAGCGAGGGCCGCTTCGAGATGGGGGCAGCGGTCCTCGAGACCGAAGGCCCGCCCCCCTTCCACAATCAGCAGCCAGCGCCGCCCCCGATGGCTTCGGGTGATGCGAGCGCCATCGCGAAGGGCCTGGGCCCGTGCCATGGGCAGGAAGCCGTCCTCCTGCAGCCCTGGCACGCCCCAGGCCATGGTCCCCTAGCCTCGATCGGCGATGGGGGTGACGGCCCGAGGCTCGGCGCCGATGTAGCCCGCGCTGGGGCGGATAATGCGGTTGTTGCTCCGCTGCTCCATCACGTGGGCAGCCCAGCCGGTCAGGCGGGAGCAGACAAAGATCGGCGTGAAGAGCTTCGTGGGAATGCCCATGAAGTGGTAGGCCGAGGCGTGGAAGAAGTCCGCATTCGGGAAGAGCTTCTTCTCATCCCACATGAGCGTTTCCACGGCGCAGGAAACGGGGTAGAGCACCGTATCGCCCACGGATTCAGCGAGCTTCTCTGACCACTTCTTAATGATGGCGTTCCGGGGATCGGAGGTGCTGTAGATCGCGTGGCCGAAGCCCATGATCTTCTCCTTCCGCTCCAGCATGCCTTTCAGGCCCTCGATGGCGGCGTCCACGGAATCAAACTTCTCGATCAGTTCCATGGCGGCCTCGTTGGCCCCGCCATGGAGCGGGCCCCGGAGAGAGCCAATGGCGCCGGTGATGCAGGAGTGCATATCTGACAGGGTGGAGGCGCAGACCCGGGCGGTGAAGGTGGACGCGTTGAACTCGTGCTCCGCGTAAAGAATAAGGGAGACGTTCATCACCGCTTCGTGGAGTGCGCTTGGGGCCTCTCCAAGCAGCGTATGCAGGAAATGCCCGGCGATGGAGTCGTCGTCCGTCGCCTCATCGATGCGCACCCCCTCATGGGAGAAGCGATACCAGTAGTTGATGATCGAGGGGAAGACAGCGAGGAGTCGGTCCGCAGCGTCTTCCTGCTGCGAAAAGTCCTGCTCCGTTTCTAGGTTGCCCAGCATGGAGCACCCCGTGCGCATCACATCCATGGGGTGGGCGCTGGCGGGAATGCGTTCGAGCACCTCCTTCAGAGCCGGCGGCAGGCTCCGAAGGCCCTTGAGCTTGGCGCGGTAGGCGTCGAGCTGGCTCTGGGTGGGGAGCTCCCCTTTCAGGATGAGGTGAGCCACTTCTTCAAAGCAGGTGTTCTCGGCCAGATCGGTGATGTCGTAGCCCCGATAGGTGAGCCCCGTGCCCGTCTTACCCACGGTGCAGAGGGCCGTTTCCCCGGCCACCTGGCCCCGGAGGCCGGCCCCGGTTAGTTTCTTTCCTTCAGCCATTAGTTCGACTCCTTAGCGTTGTCCCCGAAGAGGGCGTCAAGCTTCCCTTCGTATTCGTGATAGCCCAAGAAATCATAGAGATCCATGCGGGTTTGCATGGTCTCGACGACATCCCGTTGATGCCCCTTCTCGCGGATGGAGCGATAAACGTTGAGCGCAGCCTGGTTCATGGCCCGGAAGGCCGACAGGGGATAGAGGGCCATGGCGATGCCCACGGACCCGAGCTCTTCGCAGCTGTAGAGGGGGGTTTGCCCAAACTCCGTAATGTTGGCCAGCACCGGCACGTCCACCGCGTCGACGACCTCTTTATACATGGAGAGGTCGGTCATGGCTTCGGCGAAGATGGCGTCAGCCCCTGCTTCCACGAAGGCCTGGGCCCGCTCCACCACGGCGGAGAAGCCCTCCACCGCGAGCGCGTCGGTGCGCGCCATGAGGATGAAGTCCGGATCGCTCTTCGCATCGGCGGCGGCCTTTAAGCGGTCGCACATCTCTTCCGTGGACACGATAGCCTTATTCGGCCGATGCCCGCAGCGCTTCTGCGCCACCTGGTCCTCTAGGTGCACAGCGCCCGCACCGGCGCGAATCATTTCCTTAACGGTGCGGGAAATGTTGAACGCCCCGCCCCACCCGGTGTCGATGTCCACCAAAAGAGGCAGCTCCGTGGCCGCGGTGATCCGGCGCACGTCCTCGAGCACGTCGTTCATAGAGGTAATGCCCAGATCCGGGAGCCCATAGGAGGCGTTGGCCACCCCGCCACCGGATAGATAGATGGCGCGATAGCCAACTCGCTCCGCCATCATGGCGGCGTAAGCGTTGATCGTGCCCATCACCTGAAGGGGGGCTTCTTCCTTCAACGCCTGCCGAAAGCGGGCCCCTGCTGATTGTTGTTCGGCCATGCCTGCTCCTACTCCTCTCCAGTCTTGGGAAAGGACAGGGTGACCACCCGCGCACCTTGATGCACCGGACGTTCAATCAGGTGACGCTCCGCAAGGCGGGCCAGGGCATCCCGGAGTGGGCCCCGAGACACTCCAAAACGCGCCGCCAGGGTAGGCTCCAAAATGCGCTCCCCGGGCACCAGGTCGCCGGAGACGATGGCCTCACGAAGGCGCAAAAACACCTGATCTGCGAGGGTACCCGGGGTTGGCGGTAAAGAATTGGTGGAAGGTATGGCTCCCATGGCGCTCCCCCTACCCCATCTTCGTTAACACATTAGGAGGGGGGGGAGCCTAAACAGCCTGGGAAAAAATGTCAATTAACCAATAAAAATATATATAAAACATGCACTAACAACGTTTTTCTAAATTCTTATGAAAAAATCCTCTCGTAAGCCCTTCCGCCTGAATTGTTAACACCGGCTAGCCCAGCCGTAGCGAGGCCTCCTCCAGCCGGGTTTTCAGCTCGTCATAAGTATCCGCGGCGTCGAACTGGGGAAAGGCATCCTTAACGTTTTGCGGAGCGGAGAAAAAGAAGCCGGCATCGGCCTCCTCAAGCATCGCCGTATCGTTAAAGGAATCCCCGGCGGCGAGCACCGTGTAACGAAGGTCATGGAAGGCCTTAACGGCGGCCCGCTTCGGGTCCGGCTGGCGGAGGCGGTAGCCCGTAATCCGTCCATCATCGGCCACTTCAAGGCGGTGGCAGAGCAAAAAGGGCTGGTCGAGTTTGGCCATGAGCGGCGTCGCGAACTCATAAAAGGTGTCGGATAGGATCGCCACCTGGAAGGTCTGCCGGGCCCAGCGCATGAACTCCACGGCCCCCGGTAAGGGGTTCATCTCCTCAATCACCGCTTGGACGTCGCGCATGGTCAGGCCATGGGCCTCAAGCACGGCGAGACGCCCCTGCATCAGCTCGTCGTAGTCGGCGATATCTCGCGTGGTGAGGCGCAGCGCCTCAATGCCGGTGCGGTCCGCGACCCCCAGCCAAATCTCGGGAATGAGCACCCCTTCGAGGTCGAGGCAAAGCAGCTTCATGAGTCCGGCTCCCTAAGATGATGGAAGCGAGCAGTTTAGTGCCCTACCCCTTGGCTGGCTATGACGGGACGATGACAGCCTCGCCTCCTAGCGTTCGGGAAGATGAACGCCCTCGAAAAGCGCCTCCCGGGTGGCCCGATCCGGCGCGGCAATGGCGGCATCGACCTGGTCCGCGGAGAGCTGGGGCGCAAAGAGCTCAAGGAACTCATACATAAAGCGCCGCAGGAAGGTGCCGCGGCGAAAGGCAATGTAGGTCACGGAGGGCTCAAAAAGCTGCCGCCCGGGCAAGGCGACGAGATCCTGGTCGAGCTCCGGGTCATAGGCCATCTCCGCAAGAATGCCGATGCCCAGCCCCAGCCGCACATAGGTTTTGATCACATCCGCATCGGTCGCGGTGAGCACGATGCGCGGCGAAAGCCCCGCATCAGAAAAGGCATCGTCTAGGCGCTTGCGCCCCGTATAGCCCTGCACATAGGTCACGATAGGATAGCTGGCTACGGCCTCTAGGGTGGGCTGGGCCAGGGCGGCTAGGGGATGCCCCTTAGGAACAATAATGGTCCGGTTCCACCGATAGCAGGGCATCACCACCAGCTCGTTGACGGCGCTCAGGGCCTCCGTCGCAATGGCGAAATCCACCGTGCCCTCTGCCGCCATGGCGGCAATTTGCGTGGGGCTGCCCTGGTTCATGTGCAGCGCGACCTCCGGGTAGCGATCCCGAAAGCGAGCGATCACGGAGGGTAAAGCGTAGCGTGCCTGCGTATGGGTCGTGGCGATGGTCAGCGCGCCCTTGGCTTCATTGCTGAATTCCTGGGCGACCCGTTTAATGCCATCGGCGCGGCGGAGAATCTCCCCCGCCATCTCGAGGATCACCTTCCCCGCGGGGGTTACGTGGGTCAGATGCTTCCCGCTGCGTGCGAAGACCTCAACCCCGAGCTCGTCCTCAAGAAGGCGAATTTGCTTGCTGATCCCTGGCTGGGAAGTGAAAAGCGCCTGCGCCGTGGCGGACACGTTTAAATCGTGGTGTGCGACTTCCCAGATATAGCGAAGCTGCTGTAGTTTCATCGCCGGCCCCTTTTAGATCTATTCGATTTATTGGGCGCCTTTCATATAACCAAGCGCGACGGCTCGGTGCAAGGGGATGGGGAGGCTAGCTAGACATTTCGTTGGCAATCCCATGGGGAACATGGCCCGCCGCCACGTGATCCCGGGCCGACTCACAGTGCAGCGCTTGGTCATCAAAGAAGATGTCCGCGCCGAAGGCCTTCAAGAAAGCCCCCTTCGACCACCCCCCAAGAAAGAGGCTCTCATCCAAACGAATATCCCAGGCTCGAAGCGTGCGAATGACCCGCTCATGGGCGGGGGCGGAGCGCGCCGTCACTAGGGCCGTGCGGATGGGACAGGCATCGGGGGAGAACTCTTGCTGGATGCGATGCACCGCTGCGAGGAAGGCCTTGAAGGGCCCCCCTTGCAGGGGCCGCTTGGCCGCATCTCGCTCCGAGGAGCGAAAGGCCTCGAGGCCCTCGCGCTTAAAAACCTGCTCCGCTTCGTCGGAGAACAGCACCGCGTCGCCGTCGAAGGCGAGGCGAAGCACATCGTCTCCTCCGCTTTGCGCCTTCGAGGGTAGGAGCGTCGCTGCAGCCACCCCCGCGGCCAGCGCATGCCGCACATCCTCGGCGACGGTAGACAGGAAGAGATCGCAGCCGAAGGCCTCCATGTAGCGATAGGGGCTTTCCCCACCGCAGAAAGCCGCCCGTTCGATCGCAAGCCCGTGGTGCTGAATGGAGTTAAACACTCGAAGCCCCGTATCCGCGGCGTTCCGCGATAGAAGGATCACTTCAATGCGACCGGGAAGCTGAGCGTTCAGGCGGGAGAGCTTTTGCACGAGGGGAAAGGCGACGCCGGGCTCTAGGGGCTCGTCTTCTCGGGCGATCTGGTACTGACGGTACGCCTCGACCCCCTCTTCCTCGAAAACGCGGTTACTTTCGTCGAGATCGAACAGGGTCCGCGAGGAGAGGGCGACGATGAGAGGGGCTTTACCTTCCGTAACGGTGGCCATGGGGAGGCCTCCCTAGGCGTCCAAATCGGGGATGAGTTTGCTCTCGAGGCGGGCGATCATATCCTTCAGGCTGAGCTTGCGCTTTTTGAGTCGCTGAATTTGCATGAGGTCACTGTGGCGATGGGTTTGCAACATCACGATCAGGTCGTCGAGGTCCCGATGCTCGGTTCGGAGCTCGTCCAACCATTGAAGCAGTTGCTCTTGAGTCATAGTGCCCGTTCTCAGCCGCCTCGGGCCCACCGCCGGAGATCGCCTCGCAGTTTAATCCATGACGCTGCCCAGAACACCCACTGCGGCCTCGGGAGGGCCTTCGCCCCATGCTGATCCGCCTGCTCCTGTTGCTACTTCTCGGCCTGCTGCTGGGGGCCCTTGGCCGCCTCCTCTGGCTGCGCCTCAGCCCGCGCGGTCGGCGAAACCTAGGGCTTGGACTGTTCACCGCCGTGGTACTGATTTTGGTGGGGGCGGCCTTAGTCGGGCGCCTCTCCTGGCTCGTGCCAGCGATGACGGCCGCCCTGCCGATGCTCCGTCGCCTTCCCTTGCTCTTTCGCTTGGGCCGCGCGGCCCAGGCCTTCCGGCCCATGGGCGCCCTTTCCCTGCGCCCGATCCTTTTAATGGAGGGGCCCCGCCTACTTGATGGGGAGGTGCTTGCGGGGCCAGACCGGAGCAAGACTCTCAGTGAGCTCGAACCCGAAGCCCTGGCAAAGTTGTGGCGAACGCTTCACCGAGACCCCCTCGCAGGCCGCCTGCTCCCCCTGTACCTCGCAGAGCGCTTTGGTAAGCAATGGTTCGAAAGCCCGCCCTTCCCCCCGGCCCCCGCCCCGGGAGCCGCCCTAGGGCCCCTGCGTACGGTGGACGCCCTAGCCTTGCTGGGACTGAGCGAGGGCGCGGACGCCGCAGCTATTCGTCATGCGCACCGGCGCCTAATGCACCGAGCGCACCCGGATCACGGAGGCAGCGATGCCCTCGCAGCGCTGTTAAACGCTGCGAAGGATCAGCTTCTCGGGGCCTAAGGCTGGAGAATGGTCGCGCCCTGGGTTTTCCCAGACTCCAGCATGCGGTGCGCGTCCGCCGCTGCCGCCAGGGGAAAGCGCTGGTGGATTTCAACGGACAGGGCCCCCCGGGCCACGCGCTCGAAGACGGCCCCCGCGAGTCCCTCAAGCGCTTCCCGAGTTTGGGCATAGCTGGCCAAGGTCGGTCGCGTGAAGTAGAGCGAGCCCTTCGCCGCCAACACCGCCGGGGTGACGTCCGGGGCCGGCCCGGAGGCATTCCCGAAGCTCACAAAGAGGCCCCGGGGCGCAAGGCTGTCAAGGGAGTCCTGGAAGGTCGCCCGGCCCACGGAGTCGTAGACCACGGGCACGCCCTTGCCGTCCGTGAGTTCTCGCACCATCGGGGCGATGGGATCGCGCCCTCGAAGCAGGACGTGATCGCAGCCGTAGCGGGCGACGATTTCTGCCTTTTCCTCGCTGCCCACCACGCCGATAACCCGCGCCCCCAGATCCTTGGCCCACTGGAGCATGAGGAGCCCCGTCCCCCCGGCGGCGGCGTGCAGAAGAATGGTGTCTTCGGCGGTCAGCACCCGGGTTTGGGTCAGGAGATAGGCTGCGGTCATGCCCTTCAGCATGATCGCCGCTGCCGCTTCGTCCGAAACCCCTTCGGGTACGGGGAGAAGCTGCGCTTCGGACCGAAGGGACGCGGAGGCGTAGGCCCCAAGGGCGCCGGAACCAAAGGCCACCCGATCCCCCACGGCAAAGCGCGTAACGCCCTCTCCTACCGCTTCCACCACGCCGCTGGCTTCAAGGCCTAAGCCGCTGGGCAGGGGAACGGGATAGAGCCCAGAGCGATGATAGGTGTCGATGAAGTTCAAGCCCACGGCCCGATGCCCCACGCGAACCTCGCCGGGTCCCGGTGCGCCCAGGGCCTGGCTTTCAACCTTGAGCACTTCCGGGCCGCCGGTTTCGTAAAAGCGAATCACCTGCTCAGTCATCTGCGTTCTCTCCCCTACGTGAAATGGAGGCACAAAAAAGGCCGCTTCAGCGGCCTTTTTACCACGGAGGGCGCGCCCTTAGGAGGCGAGCGCGGCCCAATCCGTAACCACAATACCGGCCGCCATAATGACGACGGAAAGCCAACCCCAGGCAATGAACGCCTTCATCACGAGGTTTTGCTCAAAGAAATCTTCCACTAGGGACCAAAAAAGACGCATGGGCTTCTCCTCGCTGTGGGCCACTGCACGGGACCTCCCCCGCACGCGGCGCGACTATACCAGGGGCTCGGCACAGCGCCCAGCCCCTAGGCCTTGGGCAGTACTCTCCCTTCCAGGTCATGCTCATCGCTGGCCACGATTTCCACCGTGAGCCGGTCCCCGGGCCGGGCGTCCACCCCAGGCAGATAAACGACCCCGTCGATCTCCGGCGCATCCCCCGGGCCCCGCGCAATGACCCCATCTTCGCCGATCTCGTCGACCAGGACTTCAAGGGTTCGCCCCACCTTCTCCGCCAGGCGCGCAGCGCTGATTTCCGCCTGCACTGCCATAAAGGCCTCGAGACGGTCGGCCTTCTCCGCTTCCGAAATGGCCCCGGGGAAGCTGTTGGCCACGGCCCCCTCCACGGGGGAGTAGGTGAAGCACCCTACCCGATCAAGCTGTGCATCTTCGAGGAAGGTCAGCAGTTCCTCAAAGTCGCCTTCCGTTTCGCCGGGGAAACCCACGATGAAGGTGCTGCGCAGGGTAAGGTCGGGGCACTGCTCGCGCCAGCGGTGAATGCGCTCTAGCTGGCGTTCCGCCGCCGCGGGCCGGCGCATGGCCTTCAACAGGGTCGGTGATGCGTGCTGCAGGGGCATATCGAGATAAGGAAGAAGCCGGCCTTCGGCCATGAGGGGAATGAGCTGATCGACGTGGGGATAGGGATAAACGTAGTGGAGGCGAACCCACACCCCTAGGGACGCAAGGGCCTCGCATAGGGGATTCAGGCGACTGGCGACCGGACGCCCACCCCAGAAGCTCGTCTTATACTTTAGATCTACTCCGTAAGCACTTGTATCCTGGGAAATTACTAGAAGCTCTTTCACCCCCGCGGCCACCAGCCGCTCCGCCTCTTCTAGGACGTCTCCCGCGGGGCGGGAGACCAGATCCCCACGCATGGAGGGAATGATGCAGAAGGTGCAACGGTGGTTGCAGCCCTCAGAAATCTTCAGATAGGCATAGTGCCGGGGCGTCAGGCGAATACCCTGCGGCGGCACGAGGGACGCAAAGGGATCGTACATGGGGGGCGGAAGGTGGGTATGCACCGCGTCCACCACGGCCTCATAGGCGTGAGCACCGGTGACCGCGAGCACCTCTGGGAAGCGACTTTGAATGCTGGCCGCATCGGCGCCGAGGCAACCCGTGACGATCACCCGCCCCTGCTCCGCGAGGGCTTCGCCGATGGCTTCCAGGGACTCCTCGACGGCGGCATCAATAAAACCGCAGGTGTTGACGATGACCAGATCCGCGTCAGCGTAGCCACCCACGAGATCGTAGCCTTCGCCTCGAAGCTGGGTAAGGATTCGCTCTGAATCGACCAGCGCCTTTGGGCAGCCGAGACTAACCATACCGATTCGGCCACCACCAACGGCTGCCGCGCCTACTCCACCCATGGGTCTACTCTCCTAAGACGGGACCCGGGCAGGGGCCTCGAGACCGGGGGGCTAATAGTAAGCGTTTTCCTTCACCGTGTGGTCCGTGGAGTCGCGCACGCCCTTCAGCTCCGGCAACTGGGAGAGAAGCGTTTTCTCCACGCCCTGCTTTAGGGTCATATCTACGGCCGCGCAGCCCTGGCAGCCGCCCCCAAACTGCAGAACGGCCTCCCCGTCCACGATCTCAAGGAGGGACACCATGCCGCCGTGGGCCGCCAGGGACGGGTTGATTTCGTTGTAGAGGATATAGTTAACGCGATCTTCCAGGGGGCTGTTTTCGTCAACCTTGGGGACTCGGGCATTCGGCGCTTTGATGGTGAGCTGCCCTCCAAGCTTGTCCTCCTGAAAATCGACAATGGCCTCGGCGAGGAACGGCTCGCTGCGCTTTTCAAACTATCATCTTCCTGCGCTTCTCCGGGGCGGCAATAGGCGATGCAGGTTTCCGCCGAGGGGGTGCCCGGATTGGCGACAAACACCCGAATGCCCGTGCCTTCGACCTCTTGCTTCTCCAAAAGGGTCCGCAAATAGCCCTGCGCTGCCTCGGAGATCTCAATCATGGCCGTGCCCCTCAAATATCCAATCATTTGACTCAGGTATTCTACGCCCTTCCCCGCCCCGAGGCGAGGCCCGCGCCGAATCATGAGCCCTCTTCAAGTCCGGGGGAGTGCCCCTCAAACCCCGAGGAAAGGGCCCTGGTACCATCGCGGCCTCGTGAACTTTGAGAGGTGGTTATGACCCGAGCGGACCGCATCAGCGCCCTACACAATGCCCTCGCGGAGCGCATCTTAATTCTCGACGGCGCCACGGGGACCATGTATCAGCGCTACGGGCTCGGGGAAGCGGAGTACCGGGGGGAGGCCTTCGCTCAGCACGGCCAAGACCTCGCCGGGGATAACGAGCTCCTGACCCTGACCCAGCCCACCATCGTTCGGGAAGTCCACGACGCCTTCATCCGCGCCGGCGCAGACATCATCGAGACCAATACCTTCGGCGCCACGCGCATCGCCCAGGCCGATTACGGCCTTGAAGATGAGGTGCCGCGCCTGAATTTTGAGGCTGCACGTATCGCCCGGGAGGCCGCCGACGCCGCGGGCCGCCCCTGCTGGGTGGCCGGCGCCCTGGGCCCGACCAATCGCACCGCAAGCCTGTCCCCAGATGTAAACGATCCGGGCTTTCGAAACGTCAACTTCGATCAGCTTGTCGCCGCCTATGAAGAGGCAACCCTCGCCCTCATCGAGGGGGGCGTGGACCTCATCCTCATCGAAACCATCTTCGATACGCTTAATGCTAAGGCGGCGATCTTCGCCGTAGAAAACGCCTTCGAAAAGAGCGGCGTCACCCTCCCCCTGATCTTGTCCGGCACCATCACAGATGCCTCCGGGCGCACCCTTTCCGGGCAGACCACGGAAGCCTTCTGGGCCGCCCTGCGCCACGCCAAGCCCCTGGCCATCGGTCTGAATTGCGCCCTCGGCGCGGAAGAGCTTCGCCAGTACGTGGCAACCCTTAGCCAGATCGCTGACGTGGCCGTGAGCGCCTATCCGAACGCGGGCCTGCCCAACGAATTTGGGGAGTACGACCAAAGTCCCGAGGCCATGGCAAAGGTGGTGGCGGAATTTGCCCAAAGCGGCCTCGTGAACCTGCTCGGTGGCTGCTGCGGAACCACGCCGGATCACATCCGGGCCATCGCCGATGCGGTGCGGGGGCTTCCGCCCCGGCCCATCCCTAAGCGCCCCCCGGCCCTGCGCCTGGCGGGCCTCGAACCCTTCACGGTGGACGGGGCGTCGCTCTTCATCAACGTTGGGGAACGCACCAACGTCACTGGCTCCCGGCGCTTCGCCCGCCTGATTCGCGAAGAGCGCTACGACGAAGCCCTAGCCGTGGCTCGCCAGCAGGTCGAGAACGGCGCCCAGATCATCGACATCAACATGGACGAGGGCATGCTCGACTCGGAAGCCGCCATGGTGCGCTTCCTGAACCTTCTGGCCGCTGAACCGGACATCGCCCGGGTGCCTCTCATGCTCGACTCCTCAAAGTGGAGCGTCCTTGAAGCCGGCCTGAAATGCACCCAGGGCAAGGCGATTGTGAACTCCATTAGCTTGAAGGAAGGCCCCGAACCCTTCCTCGAGCAGGCCCGGCTGGCCCGGCGCTATGGCGCCGCCGTGATTGTGATGGCCTTCGATGAACAAGGGCAGGCGGACACGCTAGCGAGGAAAACGGAGATCTGCGCCCGCTCCTACGCCCTGCTCACGGAAACGGCGGGCTTCCCAGCGGAAGACATCATTTTCGACCCCAACATCTTCGCCATCGGCACGGGCATCGAAGAGCACAACAACTACGCGGTGGACTTTATCGACGCCTGTCGCTGGATCAAGGACAACCTCCCCCACGCTCTGACCTCCGGCGGCGTATCCAACGTGTCCTTCTCCTTCCGGGGCAACGACCCGGTGCGGGAGGCGATCCATGCCGTGTTCCTCTATCACGCAGTTAAGGCGGGGCTGCGCATGGGGATCGTGAACGCGGGGCAGCTCGCTATCTATGAGGAAATCCCCGCCGCACTGCGGGAGCGTGCGGAGGATCTGGTGCTGAATCGCCGCCCCGATGCCACGGAGCGGCTGCTTGAGGTTGCGGACCAGTTTTCTGGCCAGGGCGGCAAGGCCCGGGAAGAGGACCTGAGCTGGCGCGAGGCACCGGTCGCCGAGCGGCTGCGCCATGCCCTCGTGAAGGGCTTAAACCAGTACATTGTGGAGGACACGGAAGAGGCGCGCCTCACCGTCGATCATCCCCTCTCGGTCATTGAAGGGCCGCTCATGGACGGCATGAATGTCGTCGGCGACCTCTTCGGGGAAGGGAAGATGTTCCTCCCCCAGGTGGTCAAGAGCGCTCGGGTAATGAAGCAGGCCGTCGCCCACCTCATTCCCTTCATTGAGGCAGCCCAGGATGGGAAGAAGGAAAGCAAGGGCACCATGGTGATCGCCACGGTCAAAGGCGATGTGCACGACATTGGGAAAAACATCGTGGCCGTGGTGCTCCAATGCAATAACTTTGAAGTCATCGACCTCGGCGTGATGGTGCCTACGGCGAAGATTTTGGAGAAAGCCCGGGAAGTGAAGGCCGATCTCATCGGTCTTTCGGGCCTGATCACGCCTTCTCTAGACGAGATGGTCAATGTGGCGGCGGAAATGCAGCGCCTTGGCTTTAAGACGCCCCTTTTAATCGGCGGCGCCACCACCTCAAAAGCGCATACGGCGGTGAAAATCGCGCCCGTTTATGACGGCCCCGTGGTCTACGTCACCGATGCCTCGCGCAGCGTCGGCGTTGCCAGCGCGCTCATGAGCGAACAGCAGCGCCCCGCCTTCCTAGAGAGCCTGGATGAGGAGTACACCCAGGTTCGAGCCCGCCAGGCCGGGCGCCGCCCCAATCAGCGCTGGCATGATTTCGAGGCGCTAAAGGCCCTACCGGCGCCCCTGGCAGAGGCCCCCGCACCACGCCCCCGCCAACCCGGGGTCCAGGTACTCGCCCCCTACCCCCTGGAGGACCTGGTCGACTACATCGACTGGACGCCCTTCTTTATGACCTGGGAGCTCGCGGGCAAATTCCCCGCCATCCTGACCGATGAGGTGGTCGGCGAAGCCGCCACCCAGCTCTTCGCGGATGCCCAGGCCATGCTGAAGCGCATCGTCGACGAAAAGTGGGTGGAGGCGCGGGCGATCTTCGGCTTCTGGCCCGCAGCCCGAGCCGGACGCGACGATGTCGTGCTGTACGGAGACGAAGACCGCCGGGAGACGCTCGCCAAGCTCCATTTCCTTCGCCAGCAAACGATTAAACCCGACGGCAGCGCCAATCTGAGCCTTGCCGACTATGTGGCCCCAGAGGGCGACTGGGTCGGGGGCTTTGCGGTCACCGCAGGGCTCGGGGCCCAGGCCCGCCTCGACGCCTTCGAAGCGGACCACGACGATTACCAGAGCATCCTCTTCAAGGCGCTTATGGATCGGCTCGCGGAAGCACTCGCGGAGCGGCTCCACGAGCGAATCCGCACGGAGTTCTGGGGCTACGCCCCGGAGGAAGCGCTCGCCAAGGAGGCCCTCATTCGGGAGGCTTATCGAGGCATCCGTCCGGCGCCGGGCTACCCCGCGTGCCCGGACCACACGGAAAAGGCCACCTTGTTTGCGTTGCTCGATGCGGAAACGCACGGCCTCTCTCTCACGGAAAGCTTTGCCATGGCCCCCGCGGCCAGCGTCTCAGGCTGGTACTTTGCCCATCCCGAGGCCCGCTACTTCGGGGTGGGGAAGATCCAGCGGGACCAGGTGTTGGACTACGCCGCACGCAAAGGCTGGACCCTGGAAGAAGCAGAGCAGTGGCTCGCCCCGAACCTGGGCTATGATCCCCGAAATCGCGACGTCGCCTAGTAGGCAGGGGAGAGAGCATGTCGGACGCAAAGCCTGAGGGGGGACCGGAGGCGCAGCACGAGGATCAGGGCTCGCTGACGTTTTTCAGCGTGGTCATGAGCACCTTGGCTGCCGCCATTGGGGTGCAGTCGAAGGCGAATAAGGAAAGGGATTTTAAGCACGGATCCGCCGGGCCCTTTATCGTAGCGGGCCTCGTCTTCACGGCACTCTTTGTAGGAACGCTGGTACTGATTGTCCGCTTCGTTCTGAGCGCCGCCGGGGCCTAGGCCCCCCGGCGCTCTTGAGGACGCTTTCGGCGCAAGGCTTAGCCGTTAACGACGAACCACAGCACCCCAGCGGTGATGGCTAGGAAGACCACAAAGGCACCCACCGTATCGGCTTTGCTGTCCGGCCAGAAACCACTGTTTTGCTGCTCTGCCCCGTCGCTCATGATGCTCTCCTCTGGTTAAGCGCGGGCGAATTTTAGTGCCATCGGCGCCAACTTGCTACGCTCTGCCGTCATAAAGGCGCTTTTCTAGGGGCCCAGCCATGGACCATCAGCTGCTATCCGCGTTTTTCTGGATCTTCTCCGGCGCCGCGGCCTTGGCCACGGCCGCTCTGTTTACCCGTCAACCCATGATCGTCGCCTACCTGGCCCTCGGCGCGCTCCTCGGCCCCTACGGCTTCGGCTGGGTCACTGATGGCGCGCAGCTCCGAGCCATTGGCGAGATCGGCATCATCTTTTTGCTGTTCCTGCTGGGCCTTGAGATGCAGCCTCGCAAGCTCCTCGTGGTGCTTCGGGAATCGCTCTGGGTGGGCCTGCTCAGTTCTGCGCTGTTCCTGGCTCTGGGGACCGCCCTCGCGCTGGCCTTCGCCTTTTCCCTACAGGATGCCCTGCTCATGGGCCTCGCCATCAGCTTCTCGTCCACGATTATTGGGATAAAGCTCCTGCCCACCACGGCCCTACACCATCGCCACATCGGGGAGCTGGTGGTGAGCTTGCTCCTTCTTCAGGACTGCCTGGCCATTTTGGCCCTCGTGGGCCTCGCCCATTTCGCCCCCGAGATGGGAGAGGTAAAGCCCCTATGGGTGACTGTGCTCGCGCTCCCAGCGCTCCTCGCCGTGGCCGCAGCGGGGGTCCGCTTTATCCTGCTGCCGCTCATTGCCCGCTTCGACGTCATTCAGGAATACGTTTTCCTGCTCGCCGTGGGCTGGTGCCTAGGGCTTGCCCAAGTTGCTGAAGCCCTGGGCCTCTCCCTTGAACTTGGTGCCTTCGTCGCGGGGGTTACGCTCGCCACGAGCCCCATTGCCCTCTTCCTCGCAGAGGCCTTGAGGCCGCTCCGGGATTTCTTCCTGGTGCTGTTTTTCTTCACCGTGGGGGCGGGGCTAAACCTGGCCCTGGTCCCGTCCATCCTTATCCCCGCCCTCGCCTTCTCGGCGCTCGTGCTCCTCGCCAAGCCGGTGATCTATCGCGTGCTGTTGGATCAATTTAAGGAGCAAGGGTCCCTTGCCTGGGAAGTGGGCTTTCGCCTGGGGCAAATCAGCGAGTTCTCTCTACTGCTGGTCTTCCTGGCGGGGCAGGCAACGCTGCTGTCGGAGGGGGCCATCACCACCATCCAAACGGTGGCGGTGTTGACCTTTATCCTCTCGTCCTACGTGGTGGTCCTGCGCTATCCGACGCCCATCGCCCTTGATGAGCGACTCCGGCGTCGCTAGCGCTGGGGATGACCCCGACGCCTAGGCCGCAGCGCTGTGAATCAAGAGACCCCGGCCCACCATTTCCCCAGCCAGGATACGATCCAGCGCATCGGACAGGGTTTCGAGGCTTAGGGGCTCCACCAGCGTCTCCAGCGCTGGGAGCTGCCACTCCTTCGCCAGCCGCCCCCACAGGCGCTTCTTCTCCGCCAAGGGCCACTGCACCGAGTCGATGCCGAGAAGATTCACGTGACGCAGAATAAAGGGCAGCACGGTGGCGGGGATGGCTGGAGATGCAACGAGTCCGCAGGCGGCCAGGGAACCGCCGTAGCGCAGGGACTTCACCGCATTGAAAAGCAGCTCTCCCCCCACCGTATCCACGGCGCCGGCGTAGCGTTCCGCTAGGAGGGGCTTCCCCGCCCCTTCCGCAAGCGCTTCCCGGCTGAGCACCTCGGAGGCGCCAAGGCCCTTCAGCCACTCGCCCTTCTCAGCCTTACCGGTGACGGCCACCACCTCGTAGCCGAGCTGGGAAAGCAGCATGACCGCCACGGAGCCCACGCCCCCCGTGGCCCCGGTAACCAACACGGGGCCCTGGGCTGGGCTAAGCCCCCCCATGCGTTCGAGCTTGTCTACGCATTCCGCCGCGGTGAAGCCCGCCGTACCCAGCGCCATGGACGCGCGCAGCGATAGGCCCTCCGGGCGCGGCACCACCCAACCGGCGGGCACCCGAATACGCTCCCCAAAGCCCCCGGCAGTGCCCATGCCGAGATCGAAGCCAATGACGATGACCTCATCCCCGGCGGAGAATTCGGGAGCGGCGCTCTCAAGCACGACGCCCGAAGCATCAATACCTGGCGTGTGGGGAAAGGCCCGGGTGACAGGAGTAGTGCACCTCAATAAGAACCTCGCCCGCGGGCAAGTCGCTCGAATTGAGCGTTTCCAGGCGACGAACTAGCGCGTCCCCTTCCCGATGCACCACCATCGCGCGGTAGGTCCCCATGCCATGCTCTCCCCTCAGTGATTAGCGAATTCTGTTATTAGCGAAGCCAGTTGCTGCGGTTCAGCATCCTGGCTAAGGCCCCTTCGAGGGCCCGATTGACCGTGCCCTGAGCCCCCTGAAGCAAACGATCGAGGGGGCCCTGGGGAATGGACCAGCGGACCTCGAAGAGCTCCGCCTCTTCCGCGCGGCGAAGCAAATAGCTGTCACTGGTCTCCAGATGGTCACAAAGGCCGCGGGCCAGCGCATCGGTACCAAACCAGCTTTCCCCCGTGGGCGGGCCGCTTGTACGGAAGCTTTAAAGAGCCGGTGCACATCTTCCAGCTCCTCGAGAAATTTTTTCCGCCCTTGCTCCGTATTTTCCCCCAGGACGGTGAGAGTGCGCTTGTACTCCCCAGCGGTGAGCACTTCCACGTCCACGTCGTTCTTCTTCAGAAGGCGGTGCACGTTAGGCACCTGCGCCACCACGCCAATGCTTCCAAGAATGGCGAAGGGCGCCGCGAGAATCTGATGCCCCAGGGCTGCCATCAGATAGCCACCGCTCGCCGCGACCCGATCCACGGAGACGGTCACCTTGAGCCCCTCCTTTCCACGAAGTCGCTCGATCTGGGAGGCTGCCAAGCCATAGCTGTGCACCATGCCCCCAGGGGATTCGAGGCGAAGCACGACTTCGTCGCCGCTCCGCGCCTCAAGGAGGACGGCGCTCACCTCTTCCCGCAGGGCCTCCACCGCCGAGGCCTCCACGTCGCCCAGGAAGTCGAGCACGAATACCCGGGCGCGCGCCTCATCGCCACCGCCCTTCTTGTCCCGGGCCTTACGGGCCTTCTTCTCCGCCTTCTCCCGCTTCTTAAAGCTGGCGTCGTCGAGCACCGCGCTTTGCACGGCTCAAAGCGATCATTTAGGCGCTTAACCTCAACCGCCCCTTCCGGCGACCCACGGCGATTGCGCTGCGCAAGCCCAGCCATCGCCGACAACAGCACCAGGGCCACCACCAAGACGGTGAAGCTCTTCGCCAGGAACAGGCCATATTCCGTCAAAAATTCCGCCACTAACGGCTCCTTGTCTAAGGAACGCGACCCAACGGGAGGGGGTGCGCCTAGGCGCGGGAATGTAACCCTCCCTCCCCGAGCCGTCCAGGGACGTTCCCAGAATGGTCTTCTCCGGGGTAGCATCGCCCCCGTCGCCCTTGGAGCCCCCCATGCTTAATCTCACTCTGGAAGCGCTGGAAGCTCGACTGCGCCCCCATTTTCGCAGCGAGGCGAGCGCGGACATGCATCGCCTTTATCAGGTGGTCATCGACGCGACTCCCACCTTCTACCTAGCGGTAGATCGCGGCACCCTCACCCTTGGCCTTGGCGAGGCACCGGAGCTTGGCTGCCCACGGGTGCGCTTTTACTACCCCTCCCTCGAACTCGCCTTCGCGATTCTGGAGGGAAAGGCGAATCCCATGGAGGCCTTCATGGCCGGGAACGTCCGCAGCGACGGACACCTCATTATGGCACTCCAACTCGGGCTACTTTTTCCACCAAAACCCCGCAGTTAACGCCTTTCGGCGCAACGGGAAATCAGGTAGGGTCCAAGGCGTTTTGAGCATCCCCCCCTTCGAATTGCTCTAGGAGTCAGCGTGACGCAAGCCCTCTGGCGGAATTTCCTCGGGAGCGCCCCCGACTGGTACAAGCAGACGCTGCTGGCGTTTTTGGTCCTGAATCCCATTGCCTTCGTGGTCGCAGGCCCCTTCGTTACGGGTTGGGTTCTGGTGGTGGAATTCATCTTCACCCTGGCCATGGCCCTTCGCTGCTATCCCCTGCAACCCGGGGGACTTCTGGCGCTAGAAGCCGTGCTCATTGGCATGACCAACACGGAAAGCATCCGCACGGAAGTCTTCGCCAATTTCCCCGTCATCCTGCTGCTGATGTTCATGGTGGCGGGCATCTACTTCATGCGCGAACTGCTTCTCTTCCTCTTTACGAAGATCCTCCTTGGCATCCGCTCGAAGATGCTTCTGTCTTTCATGTTCTCCATTTTCGCGGCCTTCCTCTCGGCGTTCCTTGACGCCCTGACGGTCACCGCGGTGGTGATTTCCGTTGCGGTGGGGTTCTACTCGATCTATCACAAGGTCGCCTCGGGAAAGGGCTTTCACCACGATCATGACCACGGCTCGGATCACGAAGTGGGGGAAGTGCACCGGGAGGATCTCGATGAGTTCCGCAGCTTCCTTCGCTCCCTCATGATGCATGCGGCCGTCGGCACGGCCCTCGGTGGGGTTTGCACCACCGTGGGTGAGCCGCAAAACCTGCTCATTGCAGGGAAGGCCGGCTGGGAATTTGTGGAGTTCTTCGTGCGCATGGCGCCGGTAACCATGCCCGTCCTTGTGGTGGGCCTTGTGACCTGCCTGGCCCTCGAACTCACCGGAGCCTTTGGCTACGGCGCGAAGCTTCCCGCGCCAGTGCGTGTTCTTCAGCGTTGTGGCCGTGATCCACGACCAGCACCTCTTCACCCCGGTGATCAGCTGGGTGCTTGCTCAGAAGGAAAGCCTTCAGCCTGGCCTGTTCTTTATCGCGAACGGTCTACTCTCCGCCATCAGCGATAACGTCTTCGTCGCGACGGTGTATATCAACGAGGTGAAGCAGGCGCTGGATTTGGGCACCATCGGACGGGAGCACTTCGATAAGCTCACGGTGGCCATCAACACCGGGACCAACATCCCCTCCGTGGCTACGCCAAACGGTCAGGCGGCCTTTCTATTCCTCCTGACCTCTTCCATCGCTCCGCTCATTCGCCTGTCCTACGTGCGCATGGTGGTGATGGCCCTCCCCTATACGATCACCATGGGGATCACGGGCTTCCTGGCCGTGCAGTATCTGCTCTAGGCGGGATCCCGCAGCCAAAGGGGCGGCGCGCCAGCGTCGTGCTCCATCGCCTCGAGGTAGGCGTGGTGCGCCGCTTCTGCTTCCGGGGAAAGGGCCGCCCGCGGGGTTTTAGTCCATTGCTTGGGGGTTGCGGGGGTGACCTCCCGCGACACCCCACCCCCCTCCCGATCTTCCGCTCCGAGCCCGAGGGCCGTCTGCCCCCCAGTCATGGCAAGGAATACGTCCGCCAGAAGTTCCGCATCGAGCAGCGCGCCGTGAAGGGTGCGCTGCGTATTATCGATGTCGTAGCGCCGGCAGAGCGCGTCAAGGCTGTTTTTCTGCCCCGGATGGAGACGCCGGGCGAGGATGAGGGAGTCGGTGATCTCGCAGAGGGACGCCGTGTTCTCTGGCCCCCGGCTTAGGCGACGCCACTCCGCATCGAGAAAGCCCACATCGAAGGGCGCATTGTGAATGATGACCTCTGCGCCGCTCAAAAATGCCTGAAGCGGCTCGGCGATATCAGAAAAGCGGGGTTTGTCGGCCAAAAATTCCGCTGTAAGTCCGTGGACCGCCTGGGCCCCCTCGTCAATGGCCCGATCGGGGTTGAGATATTGATGGAAGTGCCGCCCCGTCAGCCGGCGCCCCACGATCTCCACTGCACCGATTTCAATAATGCGGTGGCCCGCCTCGGGCTCAAGCCCCGTTGTTTCCGTATCCAGAACTACTTGCCTCATGCGCTTACCACCGCTTCGTCCTGTCCCGTTTGCCCATGGAGGGCGAAGGCGTCCACGCCGCGATTGGCCAAGGCATCGGCCAGCTCGTTGCCGGGATCGCCGCTGTGTCCCTTTACCCAAACCCACTCAATGCGGTGGGGCTTCGCCGCCGCCACCAGGGCCTGCCATAAATCCACATTGAGTACGGGCTTCTTAGCCGCGGTGCGCCAGCCCCGCGTTTCCCAGCCCGCAATCCATTCCGTCATGCCCTTCAGCACATAAACGGAATCGGTATGAAGCCGCACGGCCATGGGGCGTTGAAGGGCTCGCAGCCCCTCGAGCGCGCCGGTCAGCTCCATGCGGTTGTTGGTCGTTTCCGGCGCACCGCCCCACAGGTGCTTTTCCCGGCCGCCATAGCGCAACACCGCGCCCCATCCCCCGGGCCCGGGGTTTCCTCGGCAGGCGCCGTCGGTCCAAAGCTCAACGGGCGCGGTCATCGTTTTCCGGGAAGCGAAGGATGGAACCGGATTCTCGTGCTGCGCTTGGGCTGCCCACCACGGCCCGACGACTCCGGCGAAGGCTGCGCGCTTCCGGAAGGGCCAGGGCCGGGGCATGGCGCGCCTTCAGCACCCACGCCGCCCCCAGGGGAGGCTGGAGCCAGGCTTTTAGGCCTTTCAGCCCGGGGTGCTCCCAGAACGGCCACCCCCAGGGTTCGGGAAGGCGGTAGTGCACGTGGCAAAGATCGCCAAGGGTGAAGTCCAGTACGGACAGCCAATCCCCGACCCGGCGCGCACCCAGAAAATGGCTATTCCAGGGGGCCTGCCGGGGCGTTAAAAAGCGGCGGAGCCCCCAGCTGCTCCAGGGGTTGAAACCGGTCATGAGGAGTCGTCCTCCGGGAGCTAGCACCCGGCTCAGCTCCCGCAGGGCCTGCTGAGGTCGATCGGCGAGATCGAGGCCGTGGAGGGACACCACCACGTCAAAGGCATCGTTCTCGAAGGGAAGGTTCGCGGGATCTGCGACGGTTATGGCCCCACTGCTGATCGCGCGACGGCGAGCCGGAAGCACCGTCTCCTCGGCGCTTAGGCGAACGATATGGCGACGCGCCACGGGGAGGGCATCCGCAAGGCGCTCATCCACGCCGGCGGTGAGCACCAGCGCCCGGGCCCCGGCGCAGCCCGAGAGGCGCTCCCGAAGGGCCGCGAGCTCGGCCTTTTCTAACCGTTGACCCATCGGGGAGGCGAAAAAACGGGCTGTTTGACTGGCTCGGGGCGCATCAAAGGCCGTTTCAAAACGAAGGGCGCACATTTCAGCCTCGCGAATTGCTTCTAGAGTCCCTGGGAAAGCTTCCCTATCATACGGGGTTTTCCCAGCCCGGCAGGGGTATTCCATGGAAGTTTTAGCCGTCCCCGCATTTCAGGACAACTATCTGTGGCTACTCCACGACGACGAGCGCCGGGCCTGGGTCGTCGATCCCGGGGATCCCGCCCCCATAGAAGCCGCCCTACAGGCGCGAGGCCTAAGCCTTTTCGGGGTGCTCATCACGCACCACCATTTTGATCATACCGGAGGGGCACTCCAGCTGGCGGAACGCTACAACTGCTCCATCTACGGCCCTGCCAACAGCCCCTTCGAGGGCATCACGGACCCCCTGGAGGACGGCGCCGTCCTCGCCCTTGGAAGTACGCCCTTCACCGTACTGGCCGTCCCCGGCCATACCCTGGATCACATCGCGTACCATAGCGCCGAGGCCGGACTCCTTTTCTGCGGTGATACGCTCTTCGCGGGGGGCTGTGGCCGAATGTTTGAGGGCACCGCACCGCAAATGCACCGCAGCCTAGCGCGCCTTGCGGCCCTTCCCGGAGACACCGCGGTGTACTGCGCTCACGAATACACGCTGGCGAACCTGCGCTTTGCCAAGGCCGTGGAGCCCGATAACGCCGCCCTCCTCGCCCGCATTGACGAGGCTGAGGCGCTGCGCGCGGCGGGGACGCCCACCGTCCCCACGTCCATCGCCTTAGAACGCGCCACCAACCCCTTTCTGCGCACCGAAGCCCCGAGCATTCGCCAGGCCCTGGCGGCGCAAGAGGCGTCTCTCGAACATGCAGAGCCGAGCGCCTGCTTTGCGGCCCTCCGGGGCTGGAAGGACCGGTTTTAAGATGCGTGCCGTCGGCCTGGGCCTCGGGGCCCTTCTGACCCTGGGGGGCTGCAGCACCTTGCCCGGGGCAAGCGACGCGCCCCAGCTCCAGCTGGCACCGTCTCTGCTCCCAAGTCTGAGTTATGAACTGGTGCCCTATGCCCCCGAGCCCCTGGCACCCGCCGACCTGTGGGAGCGCTTGCGCCGCGGCTATGCCCTTCCGGAGCTTCACCATCCCCGTATCACCAGCGAACTGAATTGGTTTGTGCGGCACCCCGACTACCTTGAACGGACCTTTACCCGCGCCGAGCCCTATCTGCATTTCGCGGTCACCGAAGCCGAGCGTCGGGGTATCCCTCTCGAGCTTGCGCTTCTCCCCGTAGTGGAAAGCGCCTTTGATCCCTTCGCCTTTTCCCCGGCCCGGGCCTCCGGACTCTGGCAATTTATGCCCGCCACGGGGCGCCTCTACGGCCTTCAACAGGATTGGTGGCACGATGAGCGCCGGGACGTGCTGAAGGCCACGGAGGCCGCTTACACCTTCCTGGAGGATATGCACGGCTTCTTTGAGGGGGACTGGCTGCTGGCCCTAGCCGCCTACAACTCGGGCTCGGGCAATGTCCGCAAGGCTCAGCGGCGCAATCAGCGCCGGGGCAAGCCCCTCGATTTCTTCTCCCTGGACCTTCCGCGGGAAACGGAAGCCTACGTCCCCAAGCTGCTGGCGATAGCCCGGCTGGTGCGAGACCCCGAGGCCTATGAGCTCGCCCTCCGTCCCCTCCCCAATGCGCCGCAGTTTGCGGTGGTAGAGACCGGAGGTCAGCTTGACCTGGCGCGCGCCGCGGACCTTGCGGAGGTGGACATGGAAACGCTCTACCGCTTAAACCCGGCGCTGAATCGCTGGTCCACCCATCCCGATGGGCCCCATCGCCTTCTCCTGCCCGTGGATAAAGTGGAGGCCTTCCGTACCGGGCTCGCCGCCCTTGATGCTTCCCAGCGCGTGGCCTGGGTGCGACACATCATTCGGGAAGGGGAATCCCTTTCCGTGATCGCAGCCCGCTACCACAGTAGCGTGGAAGCCCTACGGCGGGCCAATCAGCTCCGGGGCAACATTATTCGCGCCGGGGATGCGCTCCTCGTTCCTCGAGCAAGCGCCACGGAAGAGCGTTACGCCCTCAGCGCCGACCAACGGGAACGGCGCACGGCACCGGCCGCGGGCCGCGGCACGCGCTTCGAGGTCACCGTGCGTCCGGGCGACAGCCTGTGGACCCTCGCCCGAGCCTACGGCACCAGCACGGCGAATCTCGCTCGATGGAATGGGATGCGGGAGCGGGATGTGCTTCGCGTGGGCCGGTCCCTCGTGGTGTACCAGGAAGGCCCCGCGCCGACGGCGTTGGATGCGCTGCCGCCGCAGCGGAGCGCCGTATCCCGACGGGTGGCCTATCGCGTCCGCCAAGGGGATTCCCTCGCGCGCATTGCCAAGCGCTATCGGGTGACGGTAGCCGATATCGTGGGCTGGAATGCCCTAGATCCGGAGGCGTACCTGCAACCGGGGCAACCGCTGACCCTCTTCGTTGCGGTGACCGCCGTTAACTGACCGCGCGACAACCCGCCAGGGGCGCAGCGGCAGCGTTCAAGGCCCTAGGGCAGTTCCGTCATGTTCGAGCGGCTTCGCTTAATGGGAAAGTCCCGAGCGAGCGCGCCCCGGAAGGCCGTAAAGTCTATCCCCTGGCTTCGCTGCGCCAGCTGAGCGCGAAGGGACGCTTTCTGCTCATCACTAAGCGCGTCGTAGCGCCCCGGGTCGGTCAGGATGAGCACCAGCTGCTCCCCGCTGGGGAGGCGGACCCGATCGATCCGGCGAAGCTCCTCCGCCGTGGGCGGAGCAAGGCGGAAGGCGGCGTCGCGCAGGGCCGGAGGAAGCTCCGTATTCGTGCGCAGTAGCCCCTCCTCGCGGACCCATTCCCGACCCTCGGCTTGGGGAACCTCAAAGATTGAGGTCCCTGCGGTAAGTTCGTCGAGCACCGCCTGGGCGGCGCCCTCGGCCAAGCGCGCCGAAGCTTCCGCAATGAATTCCCGGGTGACAGCCTCCCGTACCTCATCCAGCGTCTGATCCCGAGCGGGAATCTCCTCGATCACCCGAAGGACCACCGCAAGGCCGTCCCGAGGCTCAAGCACCTCGCTGTTGTACCCCTCTTCCCGTACCTCAGCGGAAAAAGCCGCGTCTCGCACCGCAGCGGTGGCATAAATGCCTTCGCCCCCGTCCCGAGAAAAGGCCTCGGGGCGCTCGAGGGTGAGCCCCAGAGCCTCCGCGGGCTCCGTGAGGTCCGGAGCCTCGTAGGCCAGCACCTCGAGCTTGGCCTTGGCCTCGGCAAAAGCGGCCTCCGCCGCCTCGGCCCGGAGCCGCTCCCGAAGGGAGAAGGCGAGTTCATCGAAGCTCGGCAACTCCGTGGTAAAAACGTTATCAAGCCGCAGGATGTGCACTCCGAACTCCGTCTCCACCGGTCCCCGAAGCTCGCCGGGCGCCATGGAAAAAAGTGCCTCCTCAAAGGGCCCCACGAAGGTGCCCCGGGCAGCCGTGCCGAGCCGACCCCCATCGCTCGCGGAGCCGGGGTCATCGGAATAGGCCTCAGCCAGAGCAGCGAAATCCTCCCCGGCCTCAAGGCGTGCCAGAAGCGATTCGGCCAAGGTCCGCGCCGCCGCCAGGTCCCGATCATCCGTCTCCGCGAGGAGGATATGGGCGGCTTCCCGCTGCTCCTGCCCCTCAAAAGCGGCCTTCTCGCGCTCGTAGGCGGCAAGCACCGCTTCCTCGCTGATCGCCTGCGCCTCTTCAAAGTCGAAGCGATCAAGGCGGAGGGCTTCTACCCGCACCCGGGTCGGGGCGCGATACGCGCTCTGCCGGGCCTCGAAGAAGGCCTCGAGGGCTTCGTCGCTCACCGTGACCTCAGCCTCGAACTCACTGGGCGCGAGGCGCAGCCAGGCGATATCACGATTCTGAAGTAATACGGTGGCGAGCGCGCGGAGCTCCGTCTCGGTGATAAAGCTTGAATCCGCGACCCCACTGGTAAGTTGGTCAACCGAGAGATCGGCGCCCATGGCGCTTCTAAAGCTCGCGGGGGTCATGCCAATGCTCTGAAGCGCGAAGCGGAAACGGTCCTCGTCGAAGCCCAGGTCGCCCTGAAACTGCGGCATGCTGGTAATGATCTTATCGAGTTCACCTCCCGGCGCCGCCAATCCAGCATCTTCCGCCGCTGCGCTGAGCAGCTCCCGGTTAATAAGGGACTCCAACACGCGCTCAGGGATGCCTAGCTGCTCCACGAGAGCAGGGTCAAAGCTATCCCCGAAGCTTGCAGCCAGCTGTTGGCGCTGACGCTCAAGCTCGGCTGCGTATTCCGATTGGGTTACTCGCCCCTCGCCTACGGTGGCCACCGCTGGCTCGCTCACCACGAAGAAATTCAGGGCACCGAAGCCAAACACCGCAAGCACGGCGATAATCGACCCG
>RGAU01000001.1 GCA_009919975.1 Gammaproteobacteria bacterium | reverse complement strand
AGGCACGCCTCGGCGCAGGGCCCAGCGCCGGGCGGCCAGGCCCAGGGGCCCCTCCGTCGCAATGTGGAGTGCATCGAACCCGAAGGCATCCAGCGCCCTTCCAAGCCCGTAGGGCAGGGGCGCCACCTTAACCTCTCGATAGGCAGGCAGGGGCAAGGTAAAGAACTGGCCGGGCTCAAACACCCGCACCTCGTGGCCCTGGGCTTCCACCCCCGCGATCACCTGCTTGAGGGTGGTCACCACTCCGTTGGTTTGGGGCGTCCAGGCATCGCTTACCAGGGCGATCTTCATGCCGCACGATCCGTCAGCAGATCATCCTTTGCCAGCGCCAGTTCCACGGCCAGGGGCCCACCCAAGGGCATGGGCGGAGGCGCAACCTCTTCCCGAAAGGCAGCCACTTCCTCGCGCCAGTAAAGCAGGTGAATCTGCCCCTGATCGTCCTCCGCCAGGGCCGTGCAGGACTCCACCCAATCCCCGCAGTTCAAATAGTCGATGGCGCCGATGCGGCGCATTTCCGCATGGTGGATATGGCCGCAAATCACCCCCTGAAACCCTTCCCGCTCGCAGGCATGGGCGACAGCCCCTTCAAAATCGCTAATGAAATTCACGGCACGCTTCACCCGATGCTTTACCCAGGCCGACAGGGACCAGCGGCCAAAGCCGAGGCGTTCCCGAATCCAGTTATTCCCCCGGTTTACGGACAACAAAAAGTTGTAGCCGAGGTCCCCGAGGAAGGCGATCCAGCGGTGGTAGCGGGTGATGACGTCGTATTCATCCCCATGAATCACCAGGAACCGGCGACCGTCGGCGGTGCGGTGCTCCGCCCGATCCACCAGCTTCAAATTGCCGAAGCTGTGATCGGAGTAGCGACGCAGGAATTCGTCGTGATTGCCGGTGACGAAAATAATCTCCGTCCCCCGCTTGGTCAGGGTCAAAAGGCGTCGAAGCACGTTGCTATGACTCTGGGGCCAGTAGAGGCTGCGCTTTAGGCGCCAGCCGTCGATGATGTCCCCCACCAGATAAAGGCGATCACATTCGTGGGCCTTTAAAAAGGCCGTGAGCGCCTCGGCCTGGCAGCCTCGGCTGCCGAGATGGAGATCGGAGAGGAACAGCGTGCGGTAGCGAACTTTCTGACCGGCCCGCCGATGACACAGCGGTGATTATTTCATCACAAAATCATGACGCTCCGGGGGCCTCGGAGCGCGCGCCGTAGCGCGCCTCAAGCGCCGCATAGAGCGCTTCCCGATAGTCGGGAGCGTCCACGGGCAGGATCGCCTCAAGCTCCACGAGGTGCACGTTATCTTCCCGCCCCTGCCAGAGCTTATCGTAGGTGCCGGCCTTGTAGCCGTGATCCTGGCGAAAGGCGTTCAGCACGTTCTTCCCCACATAGGCGCGATAGAGCCCAGGTAGATCCAGCGCCACGGCCCGAAGGCAGGTCAGGAAAGCCGGCACGTCGAAGCGCTTTTCCCCCACGGCCGCGGCGGCTAGGGTCTCCACCGCTTCCCGGAAGTGCTCCGGTTCGCCGGGGTCCGTGAGCCCCAAGCGCACCGTTTCCGCAAGGGCCTCATCCACCCGATCCTCGAGGAGCAGCATGCTCAGCCCAAAGTGCCAGATATCCACGAGCTCTAGGCGTACCTGGGGAAGATCGCACTCCTGATGCTTCCACCATTTCCAACCGTAGTGATCCAGAAGCTCCGCGCATTCCACCCAAATGGCCCGGTAGTAGGCGAGGCCCGCGGTGCGCCAGGCGGGATCCACGGCAAGGTTGTGCGCCTCCTGGAGCGCCGCCATTTCCCCGAGGAGCTTCTCCGCGAGGCGCTGCTCGAGGGGCGCGCTCACGCCGCTTCTTCGAGGAACTCGACCCAGTTACCGTCCGGGTCGGCAACCATGGCAATGCGAATACCCGGGCGAAGTTCCGTGACGGGAATGATCACGGAAACCTCAGCTGCCTTGAGGCTGTCGACCAAGGCCTCGAGGTTCGTCACGGTCATGGTCCAATAACGGTAGCCCGTGCTCCCCACAATGCCTCCCGGAGCCGCATCGCTTTTCGGCGTCGCCTCAACGATTTTGATGAGGCTCGTGCCGCAGCGCAGCCGGGTCATGGTGCCGATGTTGGGCATGGGCATCTGCCCTTCATCGCTAAAGCCCAGAAGATCCCGATAAAAGGCCACCATGGGGCCCGCATCCCGGGTCACGATGCCTAAATCGATGCTGTCCTTTTTCAGTTCCACGGCCATGGGCCTTCCCTCCCTCGTTTTAATAAAAAAGCTAAATCACCCCGTCCCGGCGCAGCGCGGCCCGGGCCTCAGCGTCGTAGCCGTGGGCGTCGAGCACGGCCTCCGTGTGGGCCCCGAGGCCCGGTCCGGGCCACCGAATACGCCCTGGGGTCTCGGAGAGCCGGGGAAAGACATTCTGCATTTTGAGCCCAGGATAGGTGGGGTCGGGCACGGGAACAATGGATTCCCGAGCCTGGTATTGGGGATCGGCGAGCATGTCTGGCACCCGGTAGATGCGTCCCGCGGGCACGCCGTGGTCCTCGCAAAGCGCCAGAAGGGCATCCGCCGAAAAACCGCTGGTCCACTCGGCGATGCGCAGATCCAGTTCCTCCTGATGCTCTCCCCGGGCGGTGTGGCTGGCATAGCGCGCATCCGCGGCCAGCTCCGGCATGCCCATGGCTTCCGCCAAACGGGCAAAGACCGAATCCTGGTTCGCGCCAATCAGCACCATCTCGCCGCTGGCCGTGGGATAGACATTCGAGGGAGCGATCTTAGGCAGGATGGCGCCGGTGCGCTCCCGGATCACCCCGGCTTCCGTGTATTCCGGCACCGTGCTTTCCATCATGGCCAGCACGGCCTCGTAGATCGCCGAATCCACCACCTGCCCCTGCCCCGTCTGATTCCGATGCTCAAGGGCCGTTAGCGCCCCCAGGCAAGCAAAGGTGGCCGCCAGCGCATCGCCAATCGATAGACCCACCCGGCTCGGGGGCCGGTCCGGATCCCCGGCAAGGTAGCGCATGCCCCCCATCGCTTCCCCGATGGAGCCGTAGCCCGCACGCTTCGCGTAGGGGCCGGTCTGCCCAAAGCCGCTGACGCGAACGATGATAAGGCGCGGGTTCAGGGCCCGCAGGGCCTCCGGGGACAGGTCCCACTTCTCCAGCGTTCCCGGGCGAAAGTTCTCAATAAGGATATCGGCGTCGGCGGCGAGGGTTTTGAGCACTTCGCGACCCGCGGGCTTGCGAAGATCCAGAGTCACGGAGCGCTTGTTGCGCCCAATTACGGACCACCACACGGGCTTGCCCTGCCCCCAGCTGCGCATGGGGTCGCCTACCCCGGGGGCTTCGATCTTGATGACGTCCGCGCCCATATCCCCGAGCAGCTGGCCACAGAAGGGCCCGGCAATGAGCTGGCCCAGCTCCAGCACCTTGAGGTGCGAGAGCGCGCCGGGGGCCGAACTCACTTGCCCCCCCAGGTGTCGCGCAGCGTGATGGTGCGGTTAAAGCGCCGCGCCGCATCCGTGCTGTCCTCGTCCGGGCAGAAGTACCCTAGGCGCTCAAACTGCACCACCTCCCCCGGAACCAAGGATCCAAGGGCGGGCTCCAGCTTCGCGGAGCAGCGCGCTAGGGAGTCGGGATTCAGCACATCCCGGAAGCCCCCTTCCGTTTTGATTCCGGAAGGGTCCGGATCCGTGAAGAGGCGATCATAAAGGCGAACTTCGGCGTCGAGGGCGTGGGTTGCGCTCACCCAATGGATGACCCCCTTCACCTTCTTCTCGGCGTTGGCGCCGCCGGCTCGGCTTTCCAAATCCACGGTGCAGTAGAGCTTAGTCGGCCGCCCCTCCGCATCAGCGTCAAAGCGCTCGCATCGAATCACGTAGCCGTGGCGCAGGCGCACCTCCGCCCCAGGGGACAGGCGCTTGTACTTCTTCGGGGGAATTTCTTCGAAGTCATCGCTTTCAATGAGCAGGTGGCGCCCAAAAGGTATGCGCCGGGACGCGCCCTCCGGATCCTTCGGGTGCAGGGGCGCCTCGAACCATTCTTCCCCGTCCTCCGGATAGTTCAGCAGCTCCACGGGCAGAGGCCGCAACACCGCAAGGGCCCGGGGGGCGCTCTCCAGCGCATCTCGAATGCAGCGCTCGAGCAACGCCATCTCCACCGTGCCGTCGCTCTTCGTAATTCCAATGCGCACGCAGAAATCCTTCAGCGCCGCCGGCGGCACGCCACGGCGTCGAAGCCCCGCGAGGGTCGGCATGCGCGGGTCATCCCAGCCCTCCACATGTCCTTCCGTCACCAGCGCGTTCAGGTGGCGCTTGGAAAGCACGGTGTATTCCAGCTCCAGGCGGCTAAATTCGATCTGCTGAGGACGCACCTCCCAGGAGAATTGGTCCAGCACCCAATCGTAGAGAGGGCGGTGATCCTCGAACTCGAGGGTGCATAGGGAATGGGTGATGCCTTCGAAGGCGTCGGAGAGGCAGTGCGTGTAGTCATACATGGGGTAGATGCACCAGGCATCTCCGGTCCGCTGGTGCGCCATACGCCGAATCCGGTACAGCACGGGATCCCGAAGGTTCAGGTTCGGAGAGCCCATATCGATCTTCGCCCGAAGCACGTGAGCCCCATCCTCAAAGTCTCCGGCGCGCATGGCGCGAAAGAGGGCGAGGTTCTCCTCAATGCTGCGGTTTCGAAAGGGGCTTTCGGACCCAGGCTCCGTGAGCGTGCCGCGCTGAGCGCGAATGGCTTCCTGATCCTGGCTGTCCACATAGGCCAGCCCCTTTCCGATGAGCGCTTCAGCGCATTCGTAGATGCGCTCAAAGTAGTCCGAGGCGTGAAGCGGCCCGGCGCCGAAGGAAAAGCCGAGCCAGGTGACGTCTCGCTCGATGGCCTCGGCGTAGTGGGAAGACTCCTTCGCGGGGTTCGTGTCATCCAGGCGAAGGTTGCAGTGCCCCGCAAAAACCTCGGCCATGCCGAAATTCAGACAGATGGATTTGGCGTGCCCGAGGTGCAGGTAGCCATTGGGCTCCGGGGGAAAGCGCGTAATCACGGCGCCCCCGTGCTTACCCTGAGCCTGGTCCTTCCGGATACGCTGGGCGATGAAATGATCGGGACCGGCGCTTTCGGGACGTTCGTCCATGGGGGGTGCCTTCGTCTTCCTAGGAAAGCGCGCTAGTCTAATCCTTCCCTTCGGTTGGAAGAAGACAAGCCATGGGAAAGGTCCCCCGCCGAGCCTTCGGTGTCTGCCTCGGGCTCCTCTTACTCGCGGGCTGCGCCGAGTCCTCGGCCCCGGAGCAGCTCCTCGCCCGGGGCGCCGAAACCCACTACGAGCTGCGCCTGGGGGGCACCTTAGCGGGACGCCTCACGGTGCGCCGAGAAGTCCAGGGGGATAGCCTCTCCATTGCCATCGTGAGCATTGTCGATCCCCCCGGGGGCGGCCGGCTGCGAACCGAACGCGACTACCGCTACCGCCTTGCGCCGCCCCATGAGCTCCTTCACGGACAGCAGCGGGTCCAGCTGCCTCAGGGCGCCCTCTTCCGCCAGCCCCTGCGCTCGCCGGAAACCCTCGAGGCCTGGCTGGCCGGGGCCATCACAGCGGGGGCGGAGGGGGCCGTACTGGACGAACAGGGCGGGCTTTTGTCGCTCCGTCGGGGGGAAAGCTTTCTACTGCAGCAGGTCGCGCAGGCGCCCGCGCTTCCCGAAGCGCCCCCGACCCTTGCACCGCTGAGCCTTCCCCTGGCCCCGGGCCCCGCTTTTCTCGGGGGCGAGCCCCGGCCCCTACGCCTTTCCGGCCCCGCGGCTCGGCTCTGGCCCCCCTCGGCGGCCCTGCCCCAGGGGTCACCGACGGCGGATGCGGTGCTCCTCATGCCCCAGGCCGCGCCTCCGGTCCCGGAGGCCCTGCGGGCCCCCTTGACGCTAGCCATGGAAGGGGTCCGGGCGCAGCTGCGCTACGTACCGGGCGCCTACCTTCCCAAGCTAGAGAATTTGCCGCCGAACGCCGCCGGGGACTGCTACGAATTCGCCGCCCTACTCCAGCTCGCCCTCGATGAGGCGGGCTTCGAGAACAGCACGCGGCTGGGCCTTGCGCTGAATGCTGAGGGCACGGGCTACGGCCTTCACGCCTGGAACGTGGTGTTTTTCGAAGGGGAAAGCTACGCCTTGGATGCCACCTTAAACCGCCTTCCGGCGCCGTCGACGCACCTTCCCTTCCCCGATGATCCAGCCCAGCAGCTGGATCTCCAGCTCGCCCTGGCGAATAGCCAGCTGACCTGGGCGAACGGTTTCTAACGGGGGCGCTGGGCCAGAAATTCCACCACGGAAGCCGGCCCGGTATGCAGGGGACCCTCATCGAGGACCACCTCTCGCTCCTGGGCGCGCAGCACCTCAAGACCCCGGCAATCCCGAGCGAGGGTCCCCGGGGAAGCTAGGCGCGCCGTGCTGTTCGGCCCCATGGATGGATTGGCCGCCTGCTTCGGCGCAAAGCTTTGAATTAAGAGCGTACCGCCGGGAGCGAGGCGAGCAGCTAAGGCTTGGTGGGCCGCTCGTCGCACGGCTGCGGGCAGGTGGACGAAGATCACCGCGATCAAATCAAAGGGCTCGGAGAAGGGGACGGCCTCGGGCAGCTCAGGCAGAGCGCCCAGTTCATAGCTTAGGGTCTTTCCCAGGGCCTCGGCTCGGATCCGGGCGCGATCCCGCGCCGTGGGAGAAAGATCAAAGGCACAGACCTCCCAACCCAGGCGTAGGGCCGCCAGCGCATTGCGCCCTTCTCCTTCCCCGGGCAGCAGGAGCCGGCCCGGGGGCCGGGCCTGAAGGGCTTCCAGGAAGAAGGCATTCGGCTTCGCCCCAAAGAGGTCTTCCCCACTTTGGTAGCGACTTTCCCACAGGCCGGCCTCGCCGAGCGCATCGTTCACAACCTACTCCTGGTCCCGACGCACGCGAATCAGACTTTCCTGCGCCGTAGAGGCCACAAGCTGCCCGCCTTGATCGAAGAAACTGCCGCGATTGAACCCGCGACCACCGCGAGCCGCGGGGCTGTCCCGATCGTGGAGCAGCCAATCGTCCACTCGGAAGGGTCGGTGAAACCACATGGCGTGATCAAGGCTGGCCCCAATGATGTGGGCCCGGGGCGTGGTGGCCATGTGGGGCACGAGGGAGGTGGACATGAGCCCCATATCGGAGACGTAGGCCAACAGGCACGCATGGATGATCGGCGGATGATCGAGCGCGCTCCGAAGCCGATACCAGGCTGGCTTCACCGGGGCCTCCGGCGGGGGCGCCCCGAAGCCATAAACGGCCCGGGACTCAAAGGCTCGCTCCCGCACGGCCCAGGGCATGACGTTCGGATCCTTTCCCTCGAGGCGACGGGCGACCTGCACGTCATCCTCCAGGGCCTCAGGCTTGGGCCAGGCGGGCATGTCGGCATGGTGCTCGAGCCCCTCCTCCTGAACCTGGAAGGAGGCGGACATGCTAAAGATCGCCTCCCCCCGCTGGATCACCCGCACCCGGCGCGTGCAGAAGCTTTTACCGTCGCGAATGGGCTCCACTTCAAGCAGCAGGGGATGCTTGGAATCCCCGGGGCGCAGAAAGTAGGCATGGAGCGAATGGGGCTCTAGCCCCTCCACGGTGAGGGCAGCGGCGCGAAGGGCCTGGGCCAGCACCTGTCCCCCAAAGATTCGGGGACCCGCCGCCCGCTCGTTTTGCGCGCGAAACAGGTAGCGTTCCACGGGCTCAAGCTCTAGGAGCGTAAGTAGCTCTTCCACCGCAGCGTGCATAGGGCCTCCGACCGTCCTAGGTGTCCGGGCGCGGATTATAGAGCCCTGGCAGGGGATGGCTAGCCGGCGGCGTGGGCCTTGAAGTGGGCGATGGCCCGCTCCCGGCTCGCTTTCAGATCGACCAAGGGCTTGGGATAGGCCTTCGGGCCGCCGGCGTAGCGCCAGGGTTCGTGGATCGAACGCGCATCGAGGCCCGCAAGCTCCGGCACCCAGCGCCGGAGGTAATGGCCCTCGGGATCAAAGCGCTGGCTTTGGGTCACGGGATTGAACACCCGAAAATAGGGGGCCGCGTCCGTGCCCGTAGCGGCACTCCATTGCCAGCCGCCGTTGTTGGCAGCGAAGTCGCCGTCCACCAGCTGATCCATGAAATGGGCTTCCCCGAGGTGCCAATCAATCAGCAAGTTCTTCGTGAGGAACATGGCCACCGCCATACGCACCCGGTTGTGCATCCACCCCGTAGCCGCCAGCTCCCGCATACCCGCATCAACCAAGGGAAGGCCCGTGCGACCCTCTTTCCAGGCTGCAAGGCCCTCGGGATCCTGGCGCCAGGGAAGCTTCGCAAAGGCGGGGCGGAAGGCCTCGCCCTTCGAAACGTGATCGAAGGCTGCGACCACATGGCGATAGAACTCGCGCCAAATCAGTTCGGAAAGCCAAATGCTGGGGCCGCCCGACCCCTCCAGGGCATCGGGGAAAGCCGCAAGGAGCGCGCCCAGGGCCTGCCGCGGGGATAGCACGCCCAGGGACAGATAGGGTGAGAGCGCACTGGTGCCGGTAACCGCGGGAAAATCGCGCTGGCTGTCATAGCGCAGGGCCGCCTCGGCGAGGAACTGGGTCAAGCGTCGGTGCGCTTCCCCCTCCCCCCCGGGCCAAAGCTCCCCGGGCACGGCAGAAGCCGCGGCACCGGCGAGGGTCATGGCATCCTCTAGGGCGGGCGCTAGGGGACGAACCGGCCCCTGGGGCTTGGGCGGGGCCAGGGGCGCCACGGTGGGCAGGTCAAGCATCGCCAGCCAGCGCCGCTTAAAGGGGGTAAACACCGTGTAGGGGCCGCCCTGCCCCGTTTTCAGGGTGCCCGGGGCCGCAAGGACGCTATCGGTATAGCGATGGACCGCCACCCCCGCTTGGGCAAAGGCCCGGGCCACCGCGTCATCTCGCCGCCGCTCGTTTAAGGGGTACTCATCGTTGAAGTGGAGCGCCGCCGCCCCCTGGGCCTGGGCCCAGGGCAGCAGTACCCCCGGGGCATCGCGGAAGCGCGGCGCCTCGAGGACCGTGAAGGGAATGCCCAGCGCGCCCAGGGCCTCGGCGAGGGCACGCAGGTTTCGCGCAAGAAAGGCGAGGCGATTAGCGCCTACGCCATGGGCCTTCCACTGCGCCTCGGCCTTAAGAAATACGGCGTGCACGGGCCCCGCGGCCGCCGCCGCGGCCAGGGCCCGATGATCCGCGACCCGAAGGTCGTTGCGAAACCAAACCAGCTGGGGGGCAGGCATGGGGTCTCCTAAGCGATGGCGCTGGACGACGCGAGCGGCTAGGCGGAGCCCGTCAGCTCCGGCCAAAGGGCATCAGCGCCGGCAGCGCAGAGGGCTCGGCCGAGGACGGCCTGCCAGTAAGCCTCATGCCCATGCTGGTCGCGCCAGCACCAGAGGCGCCGGGTGCGATGGTGAAGCTGATGCTCGTGGGTAAAGCCCATGGCGCCGTGCACCTGGTGCGCAATCTCAGCGCCCTTGCCGGCCGCTTCCCCGGCCCGGGCCTTGGCGACGGCCCAGGCCGTCGCTTCCCGGGGGGAACCCAGGGCCTCAAGCCCCGCGTCGGCGGCCCGGAGCGCGGCCGCGACCTCCCCCGTGAGCACCGCCAGCTGCTGCTGCACCGCCTGGAACTTGGCGATTTCCCGGCCGAACTGCTTCCGCTCAAGGGCATAGGCAACGCTTAAATCAAGGGCACTTTCCAGAGCCCCGGCCATCATCACCGCGCGGCTCAGCGCGAGCAGGCCCTGAAGCCTGGCCAAGGTCGGCGCCAGGGGCGAAGAGAAGCTCGATCCCTTCCCGGCACCCCCCAGCAGGAGCGCCTCCGGCTCCCCCGCGAGGCCCTTGCGCGGCTCGCTAAAGGTCAGCTGTTCCTGGGGCAGGCACTGGAAGCTCACCGAGCCGTCCGGTGCCTCCTGGGCGACGAGCACCCACCGGGCCCAGGGGGCAAAGGGCACGGAAGCATAACCGTTCCCTTGAACCGCGGGCACGGCGATGGTCATCATCCCTTCCAAAACCTCCGGCAGCCCTGCCTCCACCGCCAGGGCCCGGCCAAGCAGCGTCTCCGCGAAGGGCACGGGGACCGCATAGCGTCCCGCGAGGCGCAACAGGGTGAGACCTTCCGCCAGAGGAAGGCCCACACCGCCCTGCGCCTCCGGCACGCAGGCGCTGAGGAGCCCCAGGGCTTCCAGCTCGGTCCAAAGCGCGTCCGGGCGCTGTCCTGCCTCCACCTGATCCACCACGGCCTTGGGACAGGCATCCCGAAGGAGCCGCTCCGCCGATTCCAGCATCAGCTGCGTTGTTTCGTTCATCGTAGCCCCAAGCCTCGCGCAATCATGCCCCGGAGAATCTCTCGCGTACCGCCTCGGATGGTGAAGGACGGGGCGTGCAGGATAGTGTCTTCGAGGGTTTGCCTGAACAGCGCCGAGCCCCCGCCGGGAGCCACGAGGCGCGCGATCTCCGGCACTTCCCGTTCAAAGTTATTGCCCAGCTCCTTCACGAGGGCCGCTTCCACCACGGGGTTCCGATTGCTTTCCAGCATGCCCGCCACGGAGATCGACATATTTCTCAGCGTCATCATGTGCGCCGCCATGCGGCCAAGCACCGCTGCCTGATGGTCCGTGGGTTTCGGCCCCACTTCCCGGAGCAGCTCCACAAAGACCCGGAAGGCAGAAAGGAAACGCTCGGGACCACTGCGCTCGTAGCCGAGCTCACTGGTAACCTGTTCCCAGCCGTTCCCCGGCTCTCCCACGAGGCGATCGGCAGGGACAAAGCAGTCCTCGAAGACCACCTCGTTAAATTCCGCGTCCCCCGCGAGATTGGTGATGGGGCGAACGGTGAGGCCCGAGGCGTTGCGCAAATCCACGATGAGCTGGGAGAGGCCCGCATGGCGACTCTCGGATTCCGTGGGCGTGCGCACGAGGGTAATCATATAGTGATTGCGATGGGCGCCGCTGCTCCAAAGCTTGGTGCCATTGACCAGCCAGCCCCCCTCCACGGGGGTAGCGGTAGTGCGCACGGAGGCCAAATCCGAGCCCGAGTCGGGCTCGCTCATGCCAATGGAGAAGAAACATTCCCCGGCGATGATCTTCGGTAGAAAGAACTCGCGCTGCGCTTCCGTGCCATAGCGCAGCAGCAGGGGGCCGCTTTGCCGGTCGGCAATCCAGTGCGCGCCCACGGGGGCACCGGCGGCCAGGAGCTCTTCCGTCATCACGTAGCGCTCAAAGAAGCTGCGCCCGCCCCCGCCGTACTTTGTGGGCCAGGTCATGCCAATCCACCCCCGCTGCCCCAGGGCGCGACTGAACTCCGGGTCGTGGCTCGCCCCAAAGTCCGAGTTACGGCGGCGCTCATTGCCGAGGGTTTCGGCCACAAACTGCCGAACTTCGCTGCGGAGCGCCTCCGCCGCCGGCGGAAGGGTGACGGGATCAAAGGTCAACGCGGTTGCCATGGCAATCTCCCAGAGCGCCCCCGAAGTCGAGGCGCCCCCTCAAGTTTTTTGCCCGTTGAAACGTGCGCAGGACGATAGCGACGGCCCCGCGCCATTGCAAACGCTGGGGCGGCCCTCCTTTGGGGGACACCTTTTACCGGAGAGGGCTGACCCGTATGCTCCCCCTCAGGAAGGGAGACCCCTATGACCCAAGAACACACGCAGCGCCAGCGCTTCGGGGAGCTCTATGCCCCGGTGCTGGAGGAAATGAAGAGCCATAGCACCGTTGCTGAAACCTTCATCGACACGGAGCGCTACCGCATCTACCTCACGACCCTCTGGGCCAACGCCGTGGCGCGCCCCGGGGCCTTCGGCCTTGCCGAAGAGGAACTTGAAGCCTTCTACGGCTACCTCAATGAGCAGGCGCAGGAATACATCACGGATCCCGATCCTATCCTCGATAGCTTCCGCTTTCTGCGCACCGAAAGCGGGGAGCGGGCTCTGGCCCGGGGGCGGGTGCCGAAGCACGTGCGGGATTTTCTGGCCCACCTGGGCACGCTCATGCTCGATCCCGACGGGCTACGGGCTCAACTTTCCGTACTCCGCCCGGACCTCTGAGCGGCCTAGAAATCGTCGAGCAGCGCGTCGAGAACCTCCGGCGGCGGCGCGCCGTTGTAACGCAGCTGGCGACGGCGCTGAAGGTAGCTGTCCCGGGCAAAGGCGTAAGGATCCAGGGCTTCACCCTCGAGGAGGTTCGTCGCCCCCAAAAGGCCAGCGCGATAGGACACCGTATCCACCACCCGGAGGGGCGCCACCCAGTAGTCCCCCAGGAGCTGGGGGGGCAACCACCACACCAGCACCCGATCCGGTAGCGTCGTCAGGGTACCGGGGCCCCAAAAGGGCAGGACCAGGTAGGGCGTCTGATCGAGGCCCCAACTGTCTAGGGCCTGGCCAATATCCTCATCCACGTCCACAAAGCCGATGGACGTCGCCGGGTCAAAAAAACCCCCCAGTCCCAGGGTCGAATTCACAAGGAAGCGCCCCGAGGCGGTGAGCGTACGCTCCAGGTCTCCCTGCAAGAGTGCGCCTGTCATGCTCACGGGCTCGGCCAGATTATCGAAGAAACGAAAAATCGCCTGCCCCAGGGGTGCGGGCATCACAGAGTCGTAGGCCACGGCGGCGGGGCGAATAAAATGGCGATCCAAGGCGTTATTCAGCGCAAAGGCCCGACGGTTAAAGGCCTCGAAGGGATCCCGAACGGTCTCCTCAGCGCGCGCGCCAAGCGCCAGAAGGGTGAGGGCCATCAGGCCGGCGGTCCGCAGAAATCGAATCATGGCGCCCTCCCCCCTAGGGCCTTGCCCCGACGGCTAAAGCGTGAACGTGCTCAGGGCAGGAATATAGGTGATTAGAAGCAGGGCGAACAGCAGCGCGCCCAGATAGGGCAGGCTCGCGCGATAAAGGACCCCGAGGGGCTGCTTAAAACGGACGCTTGCGATAAAGAGGTTCATGCCCACCGGGGGCGTCAAGGTTCCCAGCTGAAGGTTCGCCAAAAAGATCATGCCGAAGTGAATCGGGTGGATCTCATAGGCTACGGCCACGGGCAACAGCAGCGGGACAAGAAGGACGATGGCCGCGTAGCTATCGATGATCATGCCCAGGAGCAAGAGGCCCAGATTGAGGGCCAGTAAAAAGCTCGTTTTCGAGGTGAGCTGGGCACTTAAGGCCTCGAAGATGCGTTCCGGAAGCTGCGCATCGACGAACACATTGGCCAGCGCAAGGGCCGCCGCGAGGATCATGAGTACGCCCCCCACGAGGGTCATGCTGCGCCAAGCCAGGCCAGGAAGGGCGCGAAGGGGAACATCGCGGTAGCACAGGCACTGGGCCAGCACCACGTAGAGGGCCGTCACCGCTGCCACCTCGGATAGGGCAAAGACGCCCCCGTAGATGCCCCCGAGCACGATCACGGGCAAGGGCGCTTCAAAGCGCGCTGCCCAGAGCGCTTCCCCAAGCTTCGACTGCGGCGCCGGCGAAGCCACCGGCGCTGCGGCCCCTTCCAGATGATCTTGCGCGCCCCGGCGGAGCTGGAGGAGCGCCACGGCGCCGAGGGCCAGCATCATTACCAGCAGGGGCACCACCCCCGCCAGGAACAGCTCACGCAGGGAGAAGCTTGGTCCTACCCCCAGCTGCTGCGCGAGCACGCCGTAGAGAATGAGGGGCACGCTAGGCACAAGGAGCAGGCCGAGGCTTCCGGAGGTGGTCACCAGGCCCAGGGCCGAACGGTCGCTAAAGCCGTCGGCGCGGAGAGCGGGATAGAGCAAGGCCCCAAGGGCCACCAAGGTGACCCCGGAGGCGCCGGTGAAGGCCGTAAACAGGGCGCAGCAAAGCACGGTCACCCATGCCACCCCTCCCCGGAGCCCGCCGAGGGCCGCCTGCGTAAGGGCAACGAGGCGATCGGCGCTGCGCCCCTCGGCCAGCACGTAGCCCGCAAAGGCAAAGAGGGGTAAGGAGACGAGCAGGGGCGTATCCGTGAGCCGGGTGAGCTCCACCGCCACGATCGTGAGGGGGATCTCGGCCCAGGCGAAGCCCGTGAAGGCCGCGGCAAGCAAGATGGCAAAAAGCGGCGCCCCGGAGAGCAACAGCAGGACCGTGAGCGCGAGGAAGAGCTCGGTCATGGCGCCGGGCGCCAGGCAAGACGAAAAAAGCGCAGGGCCATGGCCGCGAAGGCGCCGGGGATAATCAAAAGCGTGGCCCACACGGGGAGGCCCCAAAAAGCTAAGCGCCCCTCCTCCTGCTCAAGCAGACACAACAGGGCACCGTGGTAGCCCGCGAAGGCGCAGAGCCCCGCCGTGGCCAGGGCGGATAGACGATGAAGGCGCTGCCCCCAGGGGCCCGGAAGGACCTGGGCCAGGAGGTCGATGCGAATATGGTTCCCCTCCCGGGTGGCGCCCAGCGCGCCGAGCATGGCCAGCCATAGCACAAGCGTCTGGAGAAGCTCCTCCGCCCCGGGGACGCTTGTGGAAAAGCCATTGCGGAGCAGGATCTGCAGAAGAGCAATCAGCAGTAGAAGCCCGAAGGCGGCGGCCAGCACCGCCTTTTCAAGGCGAAGCACCGCTAGGGCGCCCGGTAGGCGCGGAGGGCCGCCTGCAGCGCCGCATAACGCTCCGCGCTCACGGCGCCGCTGTCGATCATCTCTTGTCGGGCTGCGGCCGCCGCCGCCACCCATTCGGCCCGGGCCTCCGGGGACGGCGCGAGGAAGCGCAAGCCCTGGGCTTTCAGGGCCGCCATGGCCTGCTCGTGGTCAGCGCGATTTTGAGCGCCAATGGCCGCGAAGGTCTCCGACAGCACCGCGCGGAGCACCGCCTGGTCTTCGGCGCTCAAGCGCTCAAAGGCCTTTCGCTGCAGGGCCAGGGTCCCGTAGACGTACATGAAGGGCAGATCGAGCACAGCCCGGAGCTGGGTAAACCACTGCAGCGCAACGGCGCCCACGGGGGGCGCGGCAATGGCGTCGATCAGCTGGGTCTGGAGACCGGGGAGCACATCGGCGATCCCTAAAGGCACGGGGGTCAGCCCGAAACCCCGGAGCGCCGCTTCCGCTCCTTCATCGTCGGAGGGCGACCACACCTTCAGCGCCCGGGCCTCGGGAAGGGTCGTCACCTCCGCCTTGCTCATGGCATAGGCGAAGCCCGCCTCCGCAAAGCCAAAGGCCACCCACCCGGCCTCCTCCAAGCCCGCCAGGAGCTCCCGGTCGAACTCCGCCCGAAGCGCATCCACCTCATCAAAATCGTTGAACAGCATGGGCAGGTTGTAGAGCTGCACATCCGTAAAGTCGTTCTGCAGCGCGCCGGTGGTGAGGGCGGCGCCCTGGAGCTGCCCGAAGCGAATCTTCCGCAGCACCGCCGTGTCGTCACCCATGACGCCGCCGGGGTAGAAGCGCAGGGTTACGCGCCCCTCCGTTTCAGCGGCGATGCGCGCCCCGGCGCCTTCCATGGCCTGCATCCAGGCGGAGCCGGGAGGCGATAGGGTCGCGATCTTCAGCGTGGCCGCCGGAAGGCCGGCGCTCAGGCAAAGCAGCATGGCGATGAGCGCCCAGCGCCCCTTCCCTGCGAAAACCATGGGGACTCCTTGGGTTAGAAGTAGTGATCGGCGTCGGCGAGCAAGGCCCTAGCCTGCGCCTGCGCGATGGTGTTGGCCAGGGTAAGCCCCGGGGCCTCGGGATCGGCCGCTAGCACCTCCTGAAGCACCTGATCGTGCAGCTCCCGGTCAAAGAGCATGCGAGCGTAGCGTTCCGCAAGTAGCACCTTGGCCGTCAGATGGCGCTCCTCGCTTAAGGCCCAAGCCCGCTCAAAATGGCTTCGCCCCTCTTCCGGTCGGCCGCCCAGGGCCGGGGGGGCTAGGGTATCAAGCACGCCGAGGTAGAGGTGGGCCCCGCCATGTTCGTGGGCCTCATCTAAAACCAGTACCCGCTGCAGGAGGGCGCGCACCCGAGCCAGCTCCGCCACGGCGCGCCAATCGTCGCTATGGGCCTGCACGTAGCCCGCCCAGCTCGTCGCGAGCGTGTAGAGCAGCGCAGGATCCTCCTGCTCACCTACCCAGGCTTCGAAGCGGGGGTAGGGCTCGGACCGTAGGGCGCACCCCGCCGCCGCCAGGCACGCGGCCTCACCGGCAAGACCCAGGGCTCGAGCATGAAGGCGCTTTGACCGGTCGGGATCCTGAACAAAATTGCCCGCAAAGGCGCTGTGAAGGGTAGCCGAAGCCAAAAGCAGACCCGGGTCCTCCGGTGCGCTCTGGAGTAGGCTATCGAGGAGCACAAGATAGGTCGGCACGGCCGCCGCGATGGTCTCGGGGTCGTTATGATTGAGGATTGCCCGGGTGAGATTTTCCGCGAGGGGATCGGTGGCGCGGGAGATCACTGCGGCGCAGCCCGACAGACCTACGAGCAGCATGGCCAGGGCCAGCCCGCGAAGACCCGGGCGGGGCGGATTTCTCTTACCGTGGATCATGACAGGCCGTCCGCCGCCAGCAAGGAGCGCACATTGAGCCAGGGGCCCTGGGGCAAATCAAGGGAACACATCGCCGGCCTGGCCCTCACGCCGGTCCAGCTGCGCGGTGCCTTTCGAGATCCCTTTGCAGCGCTAGTGGACAGCAGCCTCGCGCTGCTTGAGGACGAAGGGCGCCCGGCCCGGGATCCCGCAGCCATCGCCACCCAGCGACAGCGGCTCTTTCGCCGACTCCAAGAAGGGGAGCACGCCATGCTCCTCGGCGCCGCCCCCTCCTTCGCGGGCCACGCCCAGTGGTCCGCGGCGGGCTCGACGCTTCGGCTTCGCGAGCTTCGCATCGCCCCGGCCCTGCGCCGGGAGGGGCTGGGCACAGCCTTCCTGAGCTGGCTCCTAGCGGCCTATCCGGGGATGCCCGTACACGTTCAGGTCCTCGCGCCCAATCAGGCCGGCCGCGCCTTCTGGAAGGCCGAGGCCATGCGGCACCCCGCCCTGCGCGTGGAGGTGGTCGAATCCACGCCGCCCCTGAGCTAGCCTTGGGCTTCGCTTACCGGGGAGGGACCCACCCATGCTACGTCTTCGCCAACTTGCCCTGGCCGCCGCCCAGCGCGATCCCGTCATTGATGAGCTACGCGCCTTTCTCGCCGTGCCCCTCGGCTACATCGATCCCGGGGTCGGCGCCTTTGGCTTGGAAAACCGTCTGCTGGTGGTCGGCGACGACCACCTAGAAGTGGTCAGCCCCGTGGAGGAGAACACCACCGCCGGGCGCTGGATCGACCGCCAGGGCGGCGATGCGGGCTACATGGTGATTTTCCAGTGTGACAATCTCGCCGCACGGCGGGCGCACTTCGCCGACCTGGGGGTCCGCACGGTGTGGACCTCGGACCGCCCGGAAGCCATCGCCAGCCACCTGCACCCGAAGGATGTGGGGGGCGCCATCGTCTCCATTGATCAGATGCCCAGCTGGGACGGCTGGCACTGGGCGGGCCCGAGCTGGACTGAGCAACGTGACGCGGGCTGGGCCGCGGGCTTTGCCGCAGCGCGCCTCGCCAGTCCCACCCCGGAAGCCCTGGCGGCCCGCTGGAGCGCCGTGCTGGAAACGCCCCTTACGGAACATGAAGATTTGCCCTGCCTCGCCCTCGACGGCAATCGGATCCTCTTTGAAGCAGGGCCGATGGAGGCGCTCGTGGGTATTGACCTTAAGGTTCGGGCGGGCCACGACGCCCCGGCCCCGACCACCATCGCCGGGGTCCGCTTCCAGGGCGTGGCCGAGTCCTAGTCCTAAGCTTCGAGGCGATAGGCCCAGGCGATGCAGCCCAGGGCCACGGAGGACCCAAGGGCCATGGCCCCGAGCATAGGCCAGGGGGTGCCGTTCTGCGCTACCCCTACGGCCTGGGTGGCGAGGCCCGCCACAAACATCTGCATGAAGCTCGTTAGCCCAGAGGCGGTTCCCGCGCGCTCGGGGAAGACGTTAATGGCCCCCGCCTGGGCGTTCGGGGCCGCCAGGCCGCTGCCAATCATGGACAGGGCGATGGGCAGGAAGAGCCCCGCCGGGGTAAGGGGCCCCCAAAGCGCGAGAAGCGCCGCCAGCGCAATGCCGAGCACCGCGAGGGTAGAGCCGGCCAGCATCAGCCCCAGCACAGGGTAGCGCCCGGACAGGCGCACGGCCAAAAGATTCCCCCCCATATAGCCGAGGGAAATGATGATGAACCACATCCCGTAGGCCGTCGCTCCCTGCCCGAGCGTGTTCACCATGAGATAGGGCGCCGCACTGATAAAAGCGAAGAAGATCATGGAGGACGCCGCCGCGTGGCCCATGTAAGCCCGGTAGCGGGCCGAGCCCAGGCACAGCCAGAAGCCCCGGAGAAGCGCGCCGACCCCAAAGGTCAGGGCCGAGCGGGGCAAGGTTTCCGGCAGCGCGAAGAACACGAGCAGGGAAATGAGGAGCCCCGCAAGGGCCGTAAACCAAAACACGGCCCGCCAATCGATCAAATCCGTCAGCACGCCGCCCAGGGCCGGGGCCACCATGGGCGCCACCACCATTACCATGGAAAGCTGAGCGATGAGCCCCGCCGCCCGCTCCGGGCCGAAGCGATCGCGCACCACGGCTCGGGGCAGCACCATACCCACGGCGCCGCCGGCGGATTGGAGCACCCGGGCGGCAATGAGGCTATCGAGCGTCGGCGCCAGAGCGCAGGCCACGGAGCCCAGGGCAAAGAGCGCAAGCCCCCCGAGCATCACGGGACGCCGTCCGTAGCGATCGGCCAAGGGTCCGTAAACCAGGGTGGCGCAAGCCACGGCCACGAGGGCTAGGCTTAAGGTGAGCTGAGCCGCCCCCGCGCTGACCCCGAAGGTTTGCTGCACCAGGGGCACGGAGGGCAAAAAGATCTGCATGGCAAGGGGCCCGGTGGCGGTCACGGCCGCCAGCAGCGCGACCCAGAGCAGGGACCAGTCGTCGTCGGAGCGAGGATGGGTGGGGGGCGCGGCCATGGCCCTAGAATAACAGCTTCCGGTCCGGCCACGGCTCTGAGACACTCTGCCTGGGAGCAATGGGGAGAGGAAGTCATGCCATGGCCGAAGGCCTGCGCCTAAAAACCATCTGGAGCTATGGAGCCCTGGGCTTTCCCCTAGCGCTTCTGGGCTACCCCCTCGGCATTTGGCTTCCCCGAGCCTACTCCAGCGATGTGGGGGTGGAACTCGCCGTGGTGGGCCTCATTATCACCGCCGCGGCCATCTTCGACGCCATCACCGATCCGCTCATGGGCTTCGCCAGCGATCGCCTGCGGACCCGCTGGGGTCGGCGACGCCTCTGGGTCGGAGCCGGCATTCCCCTCCTGACCCTGGCGATCTGGAGCGTATTGAATCCTACGGAGGGCGCCACCGCCGCCTACCTCGCGTTCTGGTACATCGGCTTGCGCGTGGGCTCCACCATGGTGCTCGTGCCCTATGGCGCCTGGGGCGCGGAACTCGCCAAGGATTACCACGGCCGCACGCAGTTAAACTCGGCCCGACAGCGCTTCGTACTCCTGGGGCTCATCGCCGCCGCCTTCGTCCCGGCTCTCGTCGAGTTTCAGCTCGGAGACGACGCCACCGCCCTCGCCGTGCTCGGCGGCTACGGCCTGTTGATCCTGATCGCTCTGCCCGGTGTCGGGCTCTGGACCCTAACCCAGGTGCCCGAGCCACCCCTGGCCCAAAGCGCGGGGCGCACGCCCTTTTTGCGCTCCCTTAAGCTCATGTGGTCCAACGGCCTCTTTCGAGTGGTGGTGGTCATCGAACTGGTGATCACGGGCGGGGAAAGCTTCCGTAATGCCCTCTCCCTCTTTTTTATGCAGGACGTCATTGGCATTCCCCGAGCGGGCCAGCTCTATGTGATCTATTTCGTCACCGGGCTCCTCGCCATCCCCGGCTGGGATTTCCTCGCCCGGCGCTACGGGAAGCACCGCTCCCTGGCCAGCGCGATGATTCTCGTGAGCTTCGTCAGCCTCGCCATCTTCGCCCTGCCTCCGGGGTCGGAAACGGCTTTCAAGTGGCTCTTTGCGGCGAAGGGGCTGTGCTTCGGCGCCTTCGCCTATCTCCCCATCGCCATGATGGCGGACGTCATTGATATCGATACGGCTCGGTCCCGGGATCCGCGCACAGGCAGCTACTTCGCCGTGCACGGCTTCATGACCAAATGTGCGGCGTCCTTCGCGGGCCTATCCCTACCGCTCCTGGCCCTCACGGGCTACGACGCGACCCCCGGCGCGGAGAACGGCGCGGACGCCCTTCTCTGGCTCTCCGTGCTCTACGCCATCGTGCCCACGGTGCTCTTTTTACTGGCGCTCTATCTCTGCTGGACCTGGCCCCTTACCGCGGAGCGGCACCAGCGCTTCCGGGAGCGCATCGCTCGCCGGGATGCCCGAGCCGCCCAATCCCTTTAGGAGCTTCGCCATGACCGACCCCATCGTACGGGTGGAAAAGGACGGGGCCATTGCCTGCGTCACCATGAACCGCCCGGAAGCCCTCAACGCCTTAAACCGAGCTCTCCGCGCGGCCCTCGTGACCACCTTCACGGCCTTAGCTGACGACGACGAAACGGAGGTGGTCATTTTCACCGGCGCCGGCCGGGCCTTCACCGCGGGCCTGGACCTCAAGGAGCTTGGGGGGGAAACGCAGGCCAGCGCCGAGGCCGACGGCGCCGAAATCGACATCGGCGCCGTCCTCCACCGTTTCCCTAAGCCCATCATTGGCGCGATCAACGGCTTCGCCATTACCGGCGGCTTCGAGCTGGCCCTGCTCTGCGACCTCTTGCTCTGCGCCGAGGAAGCCGCCTTTGCCGATACCCACGCCCGCGTAGGCGTCGTTCCGGGCTGGGGCCTCTCCCAGCGCCTGCCTCGGCTCATCGGCCTACCCCGGGCGAAGGAGCTCTCGCTTACGGGGAACTTCCTGAGCGCTCAGCAGGCCTACGCCTGGGGCATGGTGAATCGCGTGGTACCGAAGGATGAGCTCCTGCCGGCGGCAAGGGCTCTTGCCAAGGACATCCTGACCACGGAGCCGGTGACGCGAAACGCCGTGCTCGCCCTCATGGACGCGGGTTGGGAAGACACTCTGGAAGGGGGCCTCGCTCGGGAGAAGCGCTGGAGCCAGGCGCACATGGCGGAGCGAGTGCAGCCGGAGGCGGTGGCCGAGCGCCGCCGAGGCATTATGGATCGGGGCCGGGGCCAGTCGTCCTAGCTTTTAGCCTTACGCACGTAGAGCACCATGGTGTGCTCCACCAGTTCGAAACCGTGCTCCCGGGCAATTTCTCGCTGGAGCCGCTCGATGCGTTCATCGAAAAACTCCATCACCCGTCCCGAGTCCACGTCGACCATATGATCGTGGTGATCGTCGCTGGCGAGCTCATACACGGCCCGGCCGTCATCGAAGTTGTGCCGCTCCACGAGTCCGGCCCCTTCAAACTGCGTCAGCACCCGATAAACCGTGGCAAGACCGATGCTTTCATCGGACTCCATAAGCTTTCGGTAGACGTCTTCCGCAGACAGATGGTGGGGCTCGGCGCTCTCGAGGATCTCGAGAATCTTTAGCCGGGGCACGGTGACCTTGAGGCCTGCCCGTCGTAGATCGGCGTTATCCACGCGCTGCGTTCTCCTTTCTCACAAGAGGCACCCCTAGGGGCGAAGGGCGCCGAGCCCTATTAGGCCCGAGACCGCCGGCCTTGGCAAAAGTTGCCGCGCCCGGCGCCCCATGCTCCCATGGACCTTCACGATGCGAAGGAGTCCTATCATGACCATCAGCGCCGGCCTCGGCCTTGCCCATTTCCCCTTCTCCAGCGGCCGCGCCTTCTGGCGCTGGGTAGACCTCTGCGAAAGCGGCGGCGTCGATTCCATCTGGCAGTCTGATCGCCTGGTAAGCCCCATCCCAAATCTTGAAGTCATGTCCGTCATGGCCGCCCTCGCCGGGGGCACGAAGCGCATCAAGTTCGGCATGAACGTGGCATCCCTCGGGCACCGGGACCCCTTCCTCACCGCCAAGGCCTGCGCCACCATCGATGTGCTGTCTGAGGGCCGCCTACTCCCCGCCTTTGGGGTCGGCACGGCGCGGAGCGACGACTACCGCGCTCGGGGCGTGCCCACCCAGGGTCGGGGCAAGCGCAGCGCCGAGGCCCTAGAAATCATCTCGAAGCTCTGGGCGCAAGGGGCGGTCACCTTCAAGGGCACCTACTACCAATACGAGAACGCCACCCTTGCGCCCCAGCCGGTGCAGCGGAACCTTCCCCTTTGGGTGGGAGGCAGCGCCCCGGCAGCCATCGAGCGCACGGCGCGCTGGGGCACCGGGTGGCAAGCAGGGCTCGAAACGCCAGAGGAAATTGCTCCCGTCATCACGGCGATTAAGGACCGGGCCGCAGCCCTCGGCCGCACCATCGACGAAGATCACTATGGCGCGGGCTTCGCCTTCCGCTTTGGATCCCCGGAAGATCCCGTCGCCAAGGCCCAGGGGGACGCGCTGCGGGCTCGGCTGGGGGACCAGGCCGACGCCATGATGGCCGTGGGGGATAGCGACGCCATCATGGAACGGCTCCTCGCCTACCACGCCGCCGGGGCCCACAAGTTTATTCTTCGCCCCATGGCCCAGGACGACGACGACATGATGGTCCAGACTGCCCGGCTCATTAAGGACGTGCTGCCGCAGGTAGAAGCCGTCAATCAGGCCGCAGCCGCCTAGGGATTCTGCGCCGTGAGGGAAGCCCCGCCTCTCCTGGTCTTCACGGACCTGGACGGAACCCTGCTCAACGATGCCTACCGCTTCGCGGGCGCTGAGGCGGCCCTGGCTCGGCTCGCCCAGAAACAGATTCCCCTGGTGCTGGCCACCTCAAAAACGCGCGCCGAACTTACGACGCTATCGGCGCAACTCCCGGGCGTCCCCGGGCTTATCTTCGAAAATGGCGCCGGGATCACCTGCCCCGGCCCGGGCGGCCCCCAAACCACCCTCTTTGGCCCAGGCTACGCCGCACTCCTGGCCATCCTTAAGGACCTTGGGCCCGCCGCGGCGCCCTTTGAGGGCTTCGCTGCCCTGGGGGCGTCGCGCGTCGAGGCCCTTACGGGCCTCGCCCCCAGCGCCGTTACCCTGGCCATGGCCCGGGAGGCCTCGGAGCCAGGGCTCTTTCACGGCAACGAGGAGGCCCTCGCGCGCTTCCGCGCCGCCCTTGCGCCCCATGGCCTTCGGGCGGTCCATGGCGGGCGTTTTCTTCACGTGATGCCCGAGCGGGATAAGGTCGACGGCCTTCGCACCCTGGCGAACCTTCTGGCTCCCGGAGCACCTACCCTGGCCCTGGGGGATGGGGAAAACGACCGGGCCATGCTCGAGGCCGCCACCTTCGCCGTGGTCATGCCGCGAAAAGATGGAACCCGTCTTGCATTAAAACGGACCGAGGGGGTGACCATCGCCCCGGCGCCCGGCCCGGACGGCTGGGGTCCGGCGGTGCTGGCGCAGCTGGGCGCCCTACCCCAAACGAGACCCAACTAGCCCCACCGCATAAGCGAGCGTTGCCATGTCTGACTTTTTCCAAAACGGCGCCATCGCCACCCTCCACGGCCTCGGCACGCGGAGCCTCGATGACCTTGAAGGAGAGCTCCTTGGCTTTGCTAAGCAGCGCCCCATGGGCCTGGTACTGCCTTCCCTCTATTCCGAGCTTGAGGGCCCGGCCCTGGCCCACATCGTCGAAGTGCTGAGCCAGGTCCCCTACCTGAGCCAGATCGTGATTGGCCTTGATCGCGCGGATCGAGAGCAGTACGCCCACGCCCTTCACTATTTCAGCCGCCTGCCTCAGCACCATCGCGTACTTTGGAACGACGGGCCACGCCTGAAAGCCATTGACGAACAGCTACAGACGCTAGGCCTCGCACCCCGGGAGCTCGGCAAGGGCCGGAACGTTTGGTATTGCTTCGGCTACGTGCAAGCCACTGGGCTCGTGGATGCGGTCGCGCTGCACGATTGCGACATCCTGACCTACGATCGCGCCCTCCTAGCGCGCCTCCTCTACCCCGTTGTGCACCCGCGCTTCCAATACGATTTCTGTAAGGGGTACTACCCCCGGGTCGCCGCTGGAAAGCTCGGGGGTCGGGTCTGTCGCCTCCTCGTCACCCCCCTCCTTCGGGCCCTGCGGGAAATGCACGGGGAGCGCCCCTTCCTCACTTACCTCGACAGCTTCCGCTATCCCCTGGCCGGGGAGTTTTCCCTCCGCACGGAGGTGCTGGCGAACCTCCGCATCCCGAGCGATTGGGGCCTGGAGATTGGCGTGCTGTCCGAGGTGCAACGAAATTACGGAAATCGGCGGATCTGCCAGGTGGACGTGGCGGACAATTACGACCACAAGCACCAGGAGCTCTCGGAGGACGATGCCAGCAAAGGGCTTTCCCGCATGTCCGTGGACATCGTTAAGGCCGTGCTGCGCAAGCTGGCGACCCAGGGCGTCGTCTTCAGCGCGGAAAGCATCCGTACCCTCAAGGCCACCTACTACCGCCAGGCCCTGGATTTCCTCGAGGCCTACTATCACGACGCGATCATGAACGGCCTCACCCTGGACCGGGATGGGGAGGAACGCGCCGTGGAGCTATTCTCTGCCAATATCTTAAGCGCCGGGGAGCGCTTCCTTGAGCGCCCCCAGGAAACGCCCTTCATTCCCAGCTGGAATCGAATCCAAAGCGCGGACCCGGACATCTTCGAGAAGCTACGCAGCGCCGTCAGCCAGGATGCGCAGGACGCCGGGGGCCCGGCCTAGGGCAGGGCCCCTAGGGCAGGGCCCCTAGGGCCAGGCCAGCCAATGATAGGCATAGGGTGGCAGGGGCTCGCTCAGATCCACCGGCGCATCGCTCAAATGATCCCGCAGCACCGGGAGAGCGCTGGCCCCGGGAAGGGAAGCAACCCGCTGGGGCTGGTCCGTGGGATTCACGCGCCAAGAGGCCGGGGCCTAAATCCAGCACCGCCTGGGGCGCCTCGGGATGAAAGGCCGCCAGCTTCCGCCGACATCGAAGTAGGGTCTCCAACCGCGTCCAGCTGGCCTGGGCGCGCGCGCCGGCAAGGTGCGCCTCTAGCGCGCCCCGGTCCCAGCTGCGGCGATTGATGGAGCGGGTGCGCCCGGTGCGCTCCACCCCCGCGAGATCGTTGGGAGTCCCCAGGAGGCTGTGAATGTAGACCGCAGGAATTCCCTGCAGCGCTAGCATGAGGGCGTGGGCCGCGGCGAGGCGCACGGGCCCAAACCCGTCGGCCTCTCCCTGGGGGCCCGCGCCGAGGGCGTCTACAAGCGTAATGTTGAGTTCGTAGGGCGCCTCCCCGCCTCCCTCGAGGGCCCGCATGCTGACGAAGCCGCCCTGGCGGTGGGTGTGGGCCACCAGCGCTTCAAGCTGGGCCGGGGTAAGCCAGCCCTCCGCCGGGCGCACCCCAATGCCGTCGTGAGAGGCGAGGAAATTCAGGAACGCGCAGCCCGTCGGCGGCGGCGAAAGGGCCGCAAGCCAGCGCCGGAGGGGTGTGGGATCCCCCGTAGCAAAGGCGTGGAGGGTGAGAGGCGCCAGGGCGAACTGGTAGACCACATGGGCCTCATCCCCCTCCCCAAAGTAGGCGATGTTCTCCTCGTGAGGAACGTTGGTTTCCGACACGAGGAGCACCGGGTCCTCCGCGGGGTCAAAGGCTAATTCGCTCACGAGGCGCAGGGCCTTCACCAGGGCGTGGGTTTCTCGAAGGTGAATGCAGGGCGTCCCCAAACGCTTGTAGAGATAGGCCACCGCATCAAGGCGCACGAGCCGGGCCCCCTGGGCCAGATAGAAGAGGAGCACCCGGGCGAGCTCCAGAAACACCCGGGGGTTGGCCAGGTTCAAATCAATCTGGTCTTCGCTAAAGGTGGCCCAGACATGGCGCACCCCTCGATAGGTGTGGACGGGCACCAGCAGGGGCGAGGTTCGGGGGCGCACCACGGCGCTGGTATCCGTATGAGCTGCCCCGGATCTCGCCCCGCTACAAAGTCGATGAACCAAAGGGACTCCCGGCTGACGTGGTTCAGGACGAGATCCACCATCAGCTGGGCCCGGCGCGCCAGCCCCGTGAGGTCTTCCCAGGCGCCCAGCTCCGGGTCCACGGCGCGAAAGTCCACCACGGAGAAGCCGTCATCGGAGGTGGAGGGAAAGAAGGGAAGCACATGCACCGCGCTCACCAGCGGCGCTAGGCGCTGCTCCCAAAAGGCGCGCAGGGAAGCCAGGGGGGACAGTCCCGCTTGGGTGACGCTGTGGCCATAGGTGATCAGGAGCACATCCGCCGCGGACCACCGCCCTGGTCCAATTCCTGCTTGCACTTCAAGGGCTTGCTGCTGCGTAGCGGCAATGCTTTGAAGCAGGGAGCGCAGCAGATCGCGATGCCTTAGGCAGAGGGAGAATCGGAACCATGACCACCTTCGATTGGGGCGTTATTGCCATCTATCTTTTTGCGCTCCTCTGCCTTGCGGTCCGCTTGGCGCCAGAGCAAACCTCGCGGGAAGCCTACTATCTCGCGGGGCGCCGCAGCAGCCCCCTCGCCCTCGCCCTGTCCACCATGGCCACCCAGTGCTCGAGCGCGAGCCTCTTGGGGGCACCGGCCTTCGTCGCCTTTAGCCTCGGCGGCGGCCTAGGCTGGCTTCAGTACGAGCTCGCCGTGCCCCTCGCCATGGCCTTCCTGCTTCTGACGCTCTACCCCGCCCTTCGGCGCCATGGCGCTATATCGGTCTACAGTTTCCTCGAGGCCCGCCTGGGGGTGCGGAGCCGGGTACTGGCTTCCCTGCTGTTCCAGGTGTTCCGCGCCGCCGGCGCCGCCGTCACGGTCTACGGCATGGCCCTCGTGCTCACCCTCTGCCTTGAGCTGTCCTTTGCTGCCTGCGTGGCCCTACTGGCGGCGGTGACCCTGATCTATGACCTCCTGGGCGGCATGCGGGCGGTGATCCTCAGCGACGTCATTCAGCTCGTCGTCCTCGTGAGCGTGCTCGTACTGGCCCTGTGCCTTGCCCTTTCCGTGCTTGGAGGCCTTCCCGGGCTGCTCGCCCATTTGCCCGAAGCCCGGGTTCAAAGCCTGGACTTGCAACATACGGGCCTAGGAGACGGGGTGGACTATGCTTTCTGGCCCATGCTTTTCGGGGGCTTCTTTCTTTACGTCAGCTACTACGGTTGCGACCAGAGCCAAAGCCAGCGCCTGCTGGCGAGCGAATCGGTGGCCGCGGGCCAGCGGATCCTTTGGTACAACGGCCTGCTACGCTTCCCCCTAGTGCTGCTCTACTGCCTCCTGGGCCTATGCCTCGCGGCCTATGCCAACTTCGACGGCGCCTTTCTCGATCGGCTCCCGGTGACGGAGCACGGCACCCCAAACATCAATCTCGCAGTGGTTCAGTTTGTCTTCGACCAGTTCCCCCCGGGGCTGGTGGGCCTCGTTATCGTGGCGCTTCTCGCCGCGGCCATGTCCTCCATCGACTCCGTGCTCAATGCCCTTTCCGCCGCCAGCAGCGAAGATCTCATCGGGCGCTGGCCCCGGGGGGCACAGCTGGAAGCGCGCTTCGGTGCCCTTCCCATCGCCAAGGCGCTCACGCTTTTCTGGGGTCTCGTGATTGTGGCGTTGGCCTTCTACGTCGGGGATGTTGCCGACTCCGTCCTGGTTGCCATCAATAAGATCGGCTCCCTCCTAAACGGCCCGCTCCTGGCCCTTTTTCTCATCGCGGCCTTTGCTCCCCGCGTAGGGGAAGGGGCTGCGCTCCGGGGCCTCGCCGCCGGCATGGCTCTGAATGCCGCCCTCTGGCTGGGAGCGCCGGGGGTTTCCTGGCTTTGGTGGAACGTCTTTGGGTGCCTGGCCACCCTTGCCGTGGCGGGGCTTTCCGCCCTGCCCCAGGTGGCCCGAGCCCTGGGCGCTGCCCTCAGCGACCGAGGGGGCCGAACCGCTGCGCTAAGCTTGCTCGGCTACAGTGGATTCATCGGCCTTGCCTGCGCCCTTGGGAGCGCGGGGCTTCAAGCGGGAATTGCACCATGAGAAAGCGCAAGCGCCGAACGTCGCACCAGCACCGGGCAACGCCTCCCCCTGCTGCCCCGGCAAGGACCGCGGGAAAGGGCTTGATCTGGGGCCTGGCGCCCCTTTCCAGCGTCATCAAGCGGTCAAGAAGCATTGGCACACTTCCTGTATTGCCATTGGAGAACGTGTTTTTTGCCCGTCATCGGGCGCTGTAGCCGACCTGATCGTGTGCACTTGGTCAGCCCCCACAAGGCCTCGCCTTTTGGCTTGGCACACAGGTCGTCGAATCGGTCACCGCGCGCCAAGCGTTCGTGACCCCCGGGGTGCCCAACCCTCCTCCCCTAGGGCATCTCGGGTTTTCCTTCTAGGAAACCCGCTTCGGCGGGTTTTTTTTCGCCTTCGCATTTTGCCGAGGCCAAAAAAACCGGCGCAGAGCGCCGGTTTTCCTCAGCCTCAGGCCGCAGGCGTCAACCGCGGCGAAGGGCGCCTCCAGCGCTACCTTGCCGGGGGCGCTTCAGCCGCAGCTCAAGCACGTGATCCGTCGCTTCCGCCAGGGCCAACAACGTTTCCAAGCGCGGGAGCCGGTCCCCGGATTCGAGGCGGCTGATGGCCGCCTGGGTCAGCCCGGCCCGGGCAGCTACCTCTCGCTGGGAGAGCTGGGCCCGCTGCCGAGCCTTTGACAGCTCTTCGGCGATAAAGCTTTCCAAGGTCACCGGCGCCTCTTTCTTGGGGGCGGGAGCAGCCTTCTTCAGCGGCTTGCCTTTTGCAGCCATGAGATTCCTCGCTAATCCTGGGGCCAAGCGCCCCACGCCACCAGTTAGGGGCAGTTTCGCTAAAACCGTACTTTGGGGCACGGATTCGATCAGCATCGGCTCGGCGGTTCAATAGACCTAGATCAAAGAGCCCCGATAATGGCGCCCGCGTTTTATCCCCCATCCTCACAACGATTGGAGTAGGACCATGGCACACACCATCGCGATTCTCGGCGGCACCGGCGCCCTGGGCTCGGGCTTGGCCATCCGTTGGGCCCGGGCTGGGCATCGGATCATCATCGGGTCCCGCACCCTCGAGAAGGCCGAGGAAGCGGTCACGGCGCTAAGGGCCCAGAGCCCGGAAACCGCAGCGGAAGCCATGGACAACGCCGGCGCCGCGGCCGCCGGGGACATTGTGGTGCTGACCGTGCCCTACGCACACCAGCTGGCCACCCTCGAAGGGGTGAAGGGTTCCCTCACCGGAAAAATCGTCATCGACGTGACCGTTCCGCTCCAGCCCCCGAAGGTGGGAACGGTGCAGCTTCCCGAGGGCGGAAGCGCTGCTGCGGCAGCCCAGGCCCTCCTCGGCGAGGAGGTCTTCGTGGTCTCGGCCTTCCAAAACATCGCCGCGGACCTGCTGCAGGATCCCGAGCGAGTAATCGAATGCGATGTGCTGGTCTCCGGGAATAAGAAGGATGCGCGCCAAAAGGTCATCGAACTGGCCGCCGAGGCAGGCATGCGTGGCTGGCACGCGGGCCCCATCGCCAACTCCGCAGCGGCGGAAGCGCTGACCTCAATTCTTATTCAAATCAATAGACAAGGCGAGATTTCTCACGCTGGAATTAAGATCGTCGGCCAGGAAGTCCACTGATCCATGAGCGCGACCCTGCTGCCCCTCCCGGGCCTTCCGGACATTAAGCCGGGGGATAACCTCCCCCAGCTCATCGGCCACGGACTCGCGGCCGCAGGGCTCACCCTGCAGGACGGAGACGTCATTGCCGTCGCGCAAAAAATCGTGAGCAAAGCGGAAGGACGACAGGTCGCCCTGAACAGCGTCACCCCCACGGCGGAGGCCGAGGCCCTGGCCGAGGAGACGGGTAAGGATCCCCGGCTGGTCACGCTGATCCTCCAGGAATCCCGGAGCGTAGTGCGTAAGCGTGCCGGCCAGCCTGGGGTAATCGTGGTGGAGCACCTTCGGGGCTGGGTACACGCCAACGCCGGCATCGACCAGTCCAATATCGAGGTCGGCGCCGGGGGCGCCAGCGCCCTGCTCCTCCCGGAGGACCCGGACCGCTCCGCCGCCGAGCTTCGGGGCGCCCTTGAGGCGGCCCACGGGGTGCGACTGGGGGTCCTCATCAACGACAGCTTTGGCCGGGCCTGGCGCGTGGGCACCTGCGGCATTGCCCTCGGGGCCTCCGGGCTCGAGGCCCTTAAGGACCTCCGGGGCCAGGAAGATCGCTACGGGCGCCGCCTCGAGGTGAGCGTCGTAGGCCTCGCCGACGAGCTAGCGGCGGCCGCGTCTCTCATCATGGGGCAAGCGGCTGAGGGCACGCCGGTGGTGCTCCTCCGGGGCTTTCCCGGGGTGCTCGGGGACGGCACCGCTGCCGACCTCATTCGCCCTGCCGCCGAGGACCTGTTCCGATGAGTCCAGGCAAGGTCCTTGCCCTCACCGGCGGCGTTGGGGGCGCCAAGCTTGGCCTTGGCCTCGCCCACTGCCTACCCCCGGAGGCCCTCACCTTCGTGGTGAATACGGGGGACGACTTCGAGCACCTAGGCCTGCCCATCAGCCCCGACCTCGATACCCTGCTCTACACCCTGGCGGGGGAAGCGAACGCCGCCCAGGGCTGGGGCCGGGAGGGGGAAAGCTGGACTACGCTGGAAACGCTCCGCGCGCTTGGGGGCGCCGCCTGGTTCCAGCTAGGCGATCGGGACCTCGCCCTCCACCTGCGGCGGCGGGAACTCCTGGATCAGGGCGCCCGGCTCACGGAAGCCACCGCCGCCCTGGCCAAGGCCTTTAGGGTGCCCCAAGCCCTCCTTCCCATGAGCGACAGCCCCGTGCGCACCCAGGTCACCACGGAGCAAGGCCTGCTCGCCTTCCAGGAATACTTCGTCCGCGAGCGCTGCGCCCCAGCGGTGTCGGCTATCGCCTATGCCGGCGCCGAGGACGCAAGCCTGTCCCCGGAGCTCGCCGCGGCCTTCGCCGACCCCGCCCTCAGCTTGATCGTTTTGTGCCCCTCCAATCCCTTTCTTAGCGTGGCGCCGCTCCTCGCCATTCCGGGCCTCCGCGCAGCCCTCGCAGCCCGGCGCGTGCCCGCCGTAGCCATTTGCCCCCTGGTGGGCGGGGCGGCGGTTAAGGGGCCCACGGCTAAGCTGATGGATGAGCTGGCTATGGAGAGAACGCCCGCGGCCATCGCCCGCTACTACGACGGGTTCATCGATGGCCTCGTCCTCGACCAACAGGATGAAGCGCACGCCGAAGCGGTGCGGGAAACGGGGGTCACGCCTGACGTTGCGCCAACGCTCATGCTAAGTTTGGAAGACAAGATTGCGCTGGCGGAGCATACCCTCCGCTTCGGTGCCGCCCTCAGCGCCTAGGCGCTGCGCGCTGCCCGCCTCTTGAATCGGTTTTGAGGGCTCCGAGGGGGGGCCCCAAACCTCCACCACCACGCAAGGAGCCCGCCATGGCCTGGGCACTGCTTCCCGTGAAGGCGCCTCAAGCGGCGAAAAGCCGGCTTGCGGCCAGCCTTTCCAGCGAGCAGCGGACCGGCCTCGCAGAGGCCATGCGTGATGATGTGGCCAAAGCGCTGGGCGACTGCCCGAAACTCTCCGGGGTGCTGGTCCTGAGTCCGGACGCCGCCGTACGCCGCTGGGGCACGGCCCAAGGCTTCGCGGTGCTGGATGATGGCGGCGCGGGCCTAAACGGCGCGCTCACCCTAGGCCTATACGACCTCGCGGCCCGAGGCTGCGAGCGGGCCGTGATCATCCCATCGGATGTGCCTCTCCTAAGCACGGACGACCTCGCGCTTCTCGCCGCCCCGGGAAGGGACGTGCGCCTCGCCCGGGATCAGCACGGCGAAGGCACGAACGGCCTGGGTCTCCCCCTCCCTTGCGCCTTTACCCCGTGCTTTGGGGTCGGCAGCGCCCAGGCCCATGGCCAGGAGGCCGAGCGCCAGGGGCTTCGATTCAGCACCGTGACGTGCCCGAGCCTGGCCCTGGATCTCGACCATCCCGATGACCTCACCGCGCTCCTCGCCCGCGATCCCGAGGGCCGCCGCGCCCCCCGGACCGTCGCCTTTCTCTACGAACACGACCTGTGGGCCCGCTTTGCTGCGAGCGACGCAACCGCTGCGCCGCGCGCCGCGGTATAGCGACCCACTGCCAGGGAGACCGTCATGAACGCCCGCCTGCCCACGCCCCTTCCGGCCCCCGGCCTTTCGGAGGAAGACGCCTTCGGCTTGCTCGAAAGGCCCGATCTTTCCGAGATGATGGCCGAGGCGCGCGCCCTGCGCGATGACGGCTTTGGCGCCCTTTTGACCTACTCGAAAAAGCTCTTCATTCCCCTGACGCACCTGTGCCGGGACGTATGTCACTACTGCACCTTTGCGACCACGCCGAGGCATCAGCAGGCCCCTTATATGAGTATCGACGCCGTGCTCGAAGCGGCGCGACAGGGGGCTGCGGCAGGCTGCAAGGAAGCCCTCTTTACGCTCGGTGAGAAGCCTGAACTGCGCTACCGGGCAGCCCGGGAGGCCCTCGAGACCCTGGGCTTCCCAAGCACCACGGCCTACCTGGCGCACGTTGCCGAGCGGGTCCTGGCCGAAACGGGGCTGCTGCCCCATCTCAATCCCGGCACCTTAAGCGACGAGGAATTTCGAGCCCTGAAGCCCGCGGGGCCCTCCATGGGCATGATGCTCGAGAGCACCTCCCTTCGCCTGTGCGAAAAGGGCATGCCCCACTACGGATCACCGGACAAGGATCCTGCGGTGCGCCTTGCCACCCTCGATGCCGCGGGACGGGCTGCCGTACCCTTCACCACTGGATTGCTGATTGGCATCGGCGAAACGCGCCGGGAGCGCATCGAGACGCTGCTCGCCATTCGGGCGAGCCACGCCCGCTATGGGCACATCCAGGAAGTGATCGTGCAGAACTTCCGGGCCAAGGACGATACGAAAATGGCGGGCGCGCCAGAGCCGAGCCTCGAAGAGCTCCTCTGGACCATCGCCGTCGCGCGGCTGATCTTCGGGCCGGCCATGAGCATTCAGGCTCCGCCGAATCTGTCCCCCGGGGTGCTGCCCCAGCTGGTGGACGCGGGGCTGAACGACTGGGGCGGGGTGTCTCCCGTGACCCCGGATTTCGTCAACCCCGAAGCCCCCTGGCCCCATCTCGATCGCCTGGCAGAGGAAACCGCCGCCGCGGGCAAGCAGCTCACGGAGCGGCTCACCGTTTATCCCCGCTACCTGCAGGATCACCCCCGCTGGCTCGACCCGGCGGTCGCCGCCCGGGTGCTGCCCATGGCCGATGGCGCCGGCCTGGCCCGAACCGATGCCTGGACCCCTGGTGCCATGGAGCCCCCCCCGGTCGGGGATCTTCAGGCCCTGCGGCGCCTCAACGTCAAGCCTCGGCATGAGATTCAGACTCTCGTCGCCCAGGCGGAAGCTGGGGAGGCGCTTAGCGAAAGCGCCATCGTGACCCTGCTTGAGGCCCGCGGCGATGACTTTGCCGCCGTGTGTCAAAGCGCCGACCGGCTTCGCCGCGCCCACGCCGGAGATACGGTGCGCTACGTGGTTAACCGGAACATCAATTACACCAACGTGTGCTATTTCAAGTGCCAGTTCTGCGCCTTCTCGAAGGGAAAGCTGGCAGAGAACCTTCGAGGCCGGCCCTACGATCTCTCCGGGGAAGAAATTGCCCGCCGGGTGGACGAGGCCTGGGCCCGGGGCGCCACGGAGGTCTGCCTCCAGGGGGGCATCCATCCCGAGTACACGGGGGAAACCTATCGGGACATTCTCCGCACGGTCCGCGGCGCTGCGCCGGACATGCACATTCACGCCTTCTCGCCCCTGGAGATTTGGCAGGGGGCGGAAACGCTTGGTTTGTCCCTCGAGGCTTACCTGGCCATGCTGAAGGCCGAAGGCCTTTCCACCTTGCCCGGCACGGCGGCGGAAATCCTCGACGACGAGGTGCGCGCCGTCCTCTGCCCGGACAAAATCAATAGCGGCCAATGGCTTCAGGTGATGCGGGCCGCCCACGAGGCAGGCCTACGAAGCACCGCCACCATGATGTTCGGGCATGTGGATCGCTACGAGCATTGGGCTCGCCACCTCCTAAGGATCCGCGCCCTGCAGGCGGAAACGGGGGGCTTTACGGAGTTCGTCCTGCTGCCCTTCGTGGCCGAGGAGGCGCCCCTCTATCTGAAGGGCCGGGCCCGGCGCGGACCCACCTTCCGGGAAACGCTCCTGGCCCACGCGGTCGCCCGGCTCGTGCTCTCCCCCCTCATTCCGAATATCCAGTGCTCCTGGGTGAAGCTTGGCCATGACGGCGTCGCCGCGGCGCTTCAGGCCGGCTGCAACGACCTCGGCGGAACCCTCATGAACGAGACCATCACCCGGGCCGCTGGGGCGCAGCACGGGCAGGAAACGGGCCCCGCGGCCATGCGAATGCTCATCGAGGGCCTCGGGCGCCGAGCGGAGCAGCGCTCCACCCTCTACGAGCCGGTGACGGAAGAACGGATCCGCACCGGCCTCGCCGCCGGGCCCCTCATTCCCGTAATCAACACCCCGGCGACCCGCTACGAGCGCTCCAAGGTGACCGAGGCCGAGGACCTTGGCGCTCGCTAGGGCGCCGGGCCTCAAGGCCCTAAGCCTCGCCTTCCTCCTCGCCTTTGGCGCCGCGCTCCTGCTCGGGCCGGTGCCGCTGAGGCCCTGGGCCCTGGCCGAGGACCCGGCAGCCTGGCCCATCCTTTGGGAGCTGCGCCTGCCCCGGGCCCTTCTGGCGGCGCTGGTGGGCGCAGCCCTAGCGCTCGCCGGAGCGCTCCTTCAGGCGCTTCTGCGGAATCCCCTCGCCGACCCCGCCTTGCTTGGGGTATCGGGAGGTGCGGCCCTGGGCGCAGCGGCCGTGCTCAGCCTTGGCGCGGGGACCCTCGCTTCCGCTTTCGCCGTGGTACCCGTGGCGGGGGCAGCTTTTCTCGGCGCGCTCCTGGCCGTGGCGATGGTGCTTCGCCTGGGGCAGCGGGGCACGCAGCTGGACCTTTCCGGCGTCCTCCTCGCCGGCGTTGCCATCAATACGCTGTGTGGCGCTGGCGTTGGCCTGCTCATGATGCTGGCGGGGGACGGCGGCCTGAGAAGCATCACCTTTTGGCTTTTTGGATCCCTCGCGAACGCCCACTGGCTCAGCCCCCTGCCCCTGCTGATCACCCTGCCCCTCACGCTCCTGCTCACCCGGTCCTGGGGCCAGGCGCTGGATCAGTATCAGCTTGGGGATCGGGAGGCCGCCCATCACGGCCTTGCGGTGGGGCGCTTACAGCGCGAGGGCCTTCTCGTCGCGACACTGCTGACCGCGCTGGCGGTGGCCGTGGCTGGCATCATTGGCTTTCTGGGTCTCATGGTGCCCCAGGGCCTCGTGCGCTGGTTCGGCCCGAGCCATCGCCATCGCCTGCCCCAGGCGGCCCTTGCGGGGGCGACCCTGCTGCTGCTCGCGGACCTCCTGGCACGGCTTCTCCTAGCCCCGGCGGAGCTGCCCGTGGGCATGCTCACCGCGCTCCTCGGCGGCCCCTTCTTTCTCTGGCTGCTGCGACGCCAGCTGAGCCACAGCCTCGCGGACGGCGCATGACGATCAGGGGCGCAGCGCTTACGGTGGAAGGCCTGAGCCTGTCCGGGCCCCGTCAGGCCCGACTAAAGGCGCTCTCGGTCACCCTACCCCGGGGCCAGCGCCTGCTCCTTGCGGGCCCTAACGGCGCCGGCAAAAGCAGCCTCCTAGACGTGCTAAGCGGAGATGTGGCGCCGAGCGCAGGAACGCTGCACTGGGGGCCCGGGGCCCCCGCGCCCTGGGCCGAGCGCCGAGCCTACCTGCCTCAGCGCAACGCCCTGGCCCACCCCTTCAGCGCCGCCCAGGTGGTGGCCCTCGCAGGGGTAGGCGCAAGCGATGCCCTGGATCACCTTGAGGAGCTCGGGATTAAGGACTGGGCGGAGCAGCCCTATTCCACCCTGTCCGGGGGCCTGCGTCGCCTCGTGCATATGGCGCGGGTGCTGGCCCAGCTCGATCGCTTGGCGCCGGAGGTCGGCTGGGGCTTCTTCGACGAGCCGCTGGCGAATCTTGACTGGCGCTACGCGGGGCGAGTGCTGAGTGCCCTTGCGCGCCGTTCCGCCGCGGGCTACGGCATTCTCCTGGCGGCCCACGAGCTGAATCTCGCCCTGCCCTGGGCTGAGCAGGTCCTATTGCTTATCGGCGGACACGGGGAAGCCTTTGGCGCCCCGGCGGCGGTGCTTACTCCGGAGCGCCTCGCCACCCACTGGGGCGTTCAGGGACACTTCGAGGCCTGGGAAGGCGGTGGACGGCTGGTCCTCGACAGCCTGGACCCCTAGGAGTCCTGCTCGGTTCTAGCCTTCTGGCTCGTCGAGAAAATCATCGAAGTACGCCTCGGCGATGTCCTCCAGAAACGCTTCGAGCACCGGTGCCTGATCCGGAGGCAAGCGAAGCACGAGGCGGTCGACGCCCAG